>JBHELN010000029.1:0-6567 GCA_046263115.1 Pseudonocardiaceae bacterium
GACAGGACGATGTCCAGGGTCTAACACACAGCTGTCGGCTGTGATGCAGGGCGCCCGCAGCTCTCGCCGCCTCCAGGGCTCTTGGAAAGAAGCGGCGCAGCGTATCTTCGAGCGCGTCGAACAGCGTATCCAATTCGGCCGAATCAACGTTGTGGGGATCGAGTCCGGTCCAGCCGTAACCAGCTCCGCAGATCAACGTCGGCAGGTCGCCGCTTTCATCGGCCGCGAGCGTGACGTTGGTCTCCTCGGCTCGGTGACCTTTGCGTGCAATCTTGACTGATCTCGTCAATTGTGGCTCGATATTGGGAAGGGTGAGCCACACTCCCAGCATTCCTTGAATCTTGCCGTGGGACGCGGTGTCGCGTAACAAGTCGTTGCCGTACGCGCCCGGCGATAGCACGTAGTGGCGGCTGCGGACGACCCCGGACTCCGTCTCGATGCCGCCGACAACGCCCGAAGCTGCCCATTCAATCCCGGTCGCCTGCGTTTTCCAATGGAACTGGACACCTGCGTCTTCCAGCAGGTCGACAAGCTGCGACAGGAACTTGTGGATGTTGACCGTGAAGCCGACCACCTCAAGTCCGCCGGCTACCGTACCATTCTTGCACGCATCTTCCAGGGCCGGGTACTCGTCACACACCTGGTTGATGTCGAGAATACGCTGGATAGCGCCTACCTCGTTATTGCGCGTGATGTGTCGTTTGAAGTAGTCGGTTTCCATGTAGAGGCGAAGGACACCCTCGCGGTAACCCGTGCTGTCGTTGAACAGTGCGGGGTCCGATCGCATCAAATCCGCCCACTGCCGCTTCGCCTCCTGGTTGACTGCAAAGATGTCGTTGTTGTAACTGTTCGCCAGCCATGGCGGAAGCCGGTGAAATTGCTCGGCCCATCGGCGCTCCAGATCGAGGGGATCACCAGGTTTCGATATGCGCCAGCCGTCCTCGGTGACCGAGTGTGTCAGGAGATTATTCGACGTCCCGTCCGGATGCAACGATCGGCTGTTATAGCTGTCCGCCTCGGTTAACGTGAACATACGGCCGTCACCGCCGCCGCGGGTGCAGCCGTACTCGGCGCAATCGGCATTGATGCGTGGGTCCGGAGCCTTGTCCAACAGCGAAACATCGTAGCCATGCCGGACGAGCTGCAGCGCTGTCACGAGATTCACGATGCCGCCCCCCACCAGCGTTACCGACCGCTCGGTGGACGGTGTGGCCGGCGCTGCGGTGGACATCGCCTCATTCCAGGTTCGCTCGGCGAGGGTGAGCGCCTGGACGGTGTCATCTGCTCGGCAATAGGTGATGCCGTAGCGAGCACAATCGTCCTCGAGTGACTCGGCGCGGGAAGCTTCGCCTGCCAGCAGGTCGACCATCACCAGCGGCGCACCCGGTCGGACTGCTCGCCACGCAGCCAGCGTGCTTCGCATGACCGGGGCGCGGGTGATGAGGACGTCGGGCTTGCGGGTGCTGAGTGCATCGGAGACCGAATCCGCGCAGACGGCGGCGAGATCCGGCCGGCAGAGGACATTTTCGCTGCCCACTGTGGCCGGAACGTCGTCGAGCGGAAAAGTCAGCAGGATGAGCACCGTTGCGGCCTTCTTGCCCTTCTGTCGACTAACAGGAATCCTACGCACTTGATGTTGCGGCGCCGTGCCGGTGAGATCACCATCCCGCGGCCGCACGGCGTGGGGCCTCGCCGACTGGATGACGGCGTGGTGCGGGCACGATAGCGGCGTGCATCTGATCCGTGCGCTGTGGGATTCGGCAACCGCGGTCTCCCCGAGCCTGCTGTGGGGCCGCAGGCCGCGAGGTCCCGCGGGTCGCCGGCGGTGAATACCCGCAGTCAGGGGGAGAAGATCGCGCGGCGGCTCGGGCTCGAGCCGCTACCCGGGGAAGGCGGTTTGTTTCGCCGCACCTACGTCGACGCGCACAGCTCGGTGATCTATTTCATGTTGTTCGCCCCGGACTTCTCTGCGCTGCATGCGCTCGACGGCGTGGAGACCTATCACTGGTACGCCGGGTCGCCGCTGCAGCTGCTGCTACTGCATCCGGGCGGCCAGATCGAGCAGCCGATCCTCGGACCAGACATTGCCGGCGGAGCGACGCCGCAGTTCGTCGTTCCGGCCGGGGTATGGCAGGGCTCCAGCACACTCGGCGAATGGACACTGGCCGGTACCACCATGGCGCCGCCGTTCGAGTGGCCAGCCCTGCGCCTCGGCCGGCGCGCCGAGCTGATCGCCGGCTGGCCGGATGCGGCCGCCCGAATCCGTGCCCTCACCCGAGCCTGACCCCTTTTGGCGGCCATCGTCTCCGTTGACGATGAGACCCCCGCACGTTAAGTCGATCGGGACACCGCTAGGCCCGGCGATGGGGAAACCAGAACGCCGCCCGGCTCGACGTGGCGGCTTCCTCGCGGGTCCGGTTGCCCAACCGGCACACTGTGCCAGGAAGCCTTCGTCGCCACGGCGGATCGTGCACGGCCCCCCGAACGAGATCGCGTGGCGGAGCGGGCCTGCACGATCCAGGCAATGGCGGGAGCCGACTCCAAAACCAGGAATGCGGCCAGCACCACAAGGTAGGGCGACCCACGTAGCAGACCCAGGGCACCGAGGACGGCGCCGCCTGCTCCGCGCAGGGTGTGCCCGATGGCCCAAACCAGGCCGGGACCAGATCGGGCCATCCAGTGACCGGCGAGGAAGTACAGGCCGATGCCGACCGCGCCGGACACGGCCAACATCGTGGCCACCTGTACCTCCATCACCGTCACGCTGCCCAACAGCTGGGCGACCACCGGGACGCCGAACAGCGACAGCAGCAACGTCCGCCACGGCACGGCAGTGTCGGATGGCCCCTGCGCCGCGGAGAGATCAATATCTGGTTTGCGTATTCGCTCGGCCGCATAACGACTCGCTGCCCACACCAGCACGCCTAGCACACCGATAACCAGTCCGCCAATCGCGAACTGGGCGTGTAATCCCATTCTCTGCGTCGCCATCACGCCCAGTAGCAAACCCCCTACAATTTTTCCCAGGTCCAAGTTGAGCTGCAGCCACGTCAATTGCCGAGACTGGATCCCAGCGGGCAGATCGGTGCCCAGGACGAACGTGGGTGCCGCGACCGTCACCGCCGCGGCACCGGTACCCATCACGGCGATAGCCAGCACGATCGACAGCGAGTCGCCCGGCGAAAGCGCCAGCATCACCAACCCAGCAGCCATCCCCAGCATGCCCAGTACCTGCGCCGATCGGTGCGCCCGGCGTCGCCCCGCGAGCCGACCGATCCAGGGTCCCAGCAGTGCGAACAGCCCCGCCATTGCCATCGCCACCCAGACATCGGTGGCGCTCCCGCCGGTGGCGAGCACGTAGGACGGCAGTAACACCGGTAGTAAGCAGTTGAACGCCAGCCCCAGCGCGAGGTTCGAGGTCATCCACAATTCAAACGGCCGAGCTGCACCATCGACGACAGAAACCGCTTCGACCATGGTTTGAACGTTACCTTACGTGAGGGACGATCTCGAAAGGATTGCGAGTGGATACCCCCACATTGTTACCAGCATTGCATCATCCCACTGATGCCGTCGCGTTGCGGTTCGGGCAGCATTCGGTGACCTATCGAAAACTGGCAGTGGTGGCAGCGGCGCTGGCCAGGCGATTGTCTGGAGCCACCCGGGTGGCGATCTGGGCTGCACCGCAGCTGGAGACGTGCGTGGCGGTAGTGGCAGCGCTGATGGCCGGCGTACCCGTGATACCGATCAACCCTCGGCTCGGTAGCCGCGAGGCGCGCCATATCGTCACCGACGCGAGCCCGGACCTGGTTGTCACCACCAGCCAAGCCGCGCTGCCGGATCCACTACGCGCACTACCACGGGTCGACGTCGACCTGCGGGCCGCACACGATTCACTGCCGCCCGAGCCGGATCCCGAGTCGCCGGCGCTGATCATCTATACCTCGGGCACCACCGGTCCGCCCAAGGGTGTGGTGTTGCCGCGGCGCGCGCTCGCAGCTGACTTGGACGCGCTGGCCACAGCCTGGCGATGGAGCGCCCAGGACGTCCTGGTGCATGCGTTGCCGCTGTCTCACGTGCATGGCCTGGTGCTCGGCGTGCTGGGGCCGCTGCGGCTCGGCGGCGCGCTGCATCACCTCGGTTGGTTCTCGGTCGGCGGGGTGGCCAAGGAACTGGCCGGCGCCGCGACAATGTTGTTCGGGGTTCCGACGATGTACCACCGGTTGGCGGACGCGGCTGAGCAGGATCCCCAGCTAGCTGCGGCGCTGGGGCGCGCCCGGCTGCTCGTCTCGGGCTCCGCCGCGCTGTCCGTGCGCGATCACGACCGGATCGCGGCGGTGACCGGGCAGCACGTGGTCCAGCGATACGGGATGACCGAGTCGTTGATCACCTGCGCGGTGCGGTCGGACGGACCGCGCCGCGCGGCCACCGTCGGGCCGCCGTTAGAGCCGGTGGCGCTGCGGTTGGTCAACGACCAAGGCGGAATCCTCGCGGTCTGGGACGACGAGACTGTCGGGGAGATCGAAGTCGCCGGCCCCACTTTGTTTCAGGGCTATCTGAATCGGCCCGATGCCACCGCTGAGGTGATGAACGAGGGCTGGTTGCGTACCGGGGATCTCGCCACCCGCGGCGGGGATGGCTATCTGCGGCTGGTCGGGCGCCGCACCACAGACCTGATCTCCAGCGGTGGGTACAGGATCGGCGCAGGGGAGGTCGAGAACGCTTTGCTGGAGCACCCCGGGGTGATCGAAGCGGCAGTCACCGGAGAGCCTGATCCGGACCTCGGGGAGCGAGTGGTTGCCTGGGTAGTCACCGGCAGCGACCCACCCCCCGCGGCGGCGGAACTCGCGAGCCACGTCGCCGGCTTGCTCGCGCCGCACAAGCGACCGCGGGTGGTGCATTTCGTCACCGCGTTGCCCCGCAATGAGATGGGCAAAATCCGCAAAAACGAGCTGGTCAGGACCCCGCGGCGGAGCAGCCGGAAGAGCCAGTAGGGTGTCCGCTTTGGTGCGGACATCCGGGGGTCGAGCAGTGGGTGCAGCGCGCGCGGTCGGGCTGCTACTCGGGGTCGCCGCCGACGCCGCGTTCGGTGATCCCGCTCGCTATCACCCGGTCGCTGCATTCGGCCGGCTGGCCGGCAGTGCTGAACGCGCCTGTTATGCCGAACATGAGCTGGCCGGCGTGATCTACACCGGCGCCTTGATCGGTGCTGCTGCGGTGGTCGGCGGCCTGCTGGAACGGGCCGGTCGCGGGCGTGCTGTCATGCAGACGGCAGCCACCGCGCTGGCCACCTGGGTGGCCCTGGGTGCGGCCTCGCTGGCCGAGGAAGGTGCGGCGATGGCCCGGGCGCTGGACGCGGGCGACCTCGAGAGCGCCCGGTCCCGGTTACCCCACCTGTGCGGTCGGGATCCGGCCAGTCTCGATCTGGTCGGAGTGGCCAGGGCGAGTGTGGAGTCGATCGCCGAGAACACCTCCGACGCCGTCGTCGCTCCGCTGATCTGGGGTGCGGTTGCCGGAGTGCCCGGGTTGCTCGCCTACCGTGCGGCGAACACCCTGGATGCGATGGTCGGATATCGCTCGCCGCGGTACCGGCGCTTCGGCTGGGCTGCGGCCCGGCTGGATGACGTGGCCAATCTGCTGCCGTCCCGAGCCACTGCTGGGCTGACCACGCTCTGCGCGCCCCTGGTGGGCGGTTCGGCCCGCGGTGCGTGGGTGGCCTGGCGCCGTGACGCGGCCGCGCATCCCAGCCCCAACGCCGGCCAGGTCGAAGCGGCGTTCGCCGGAGCGCTGGAAGTGCGGTTGGGGGGCCGTACCCAGTACCCGCACGGCATCGAACAGCGGCCGGTGATGGGCCACGGTCGCAGTCCCGACGCCGGTGACCTCAGCCGGGGAGTCGAGTTGTCGCGGGTGATCGGACTGGCCGCCGCAGCGCTGGCCGCGCTGGTGAGCGGTATGCGGTAGCGCCCGGATGCCCGTTACAACCCAGCAGCGCTCGGCGAGTGCTGCAAGGAATCGCCGGTCTCCGGTGACCATCTGTCCTCGCGGCGCCGTTCGGTCGCTTCCCGCCATGCGAAGTAGACCAGCCCGAGCGGGGCCATCGTGCCGAAGGCGATCCACTGCAGCGCGTAGGCAAACGACGGTCCGGCGTCGAGTTCTGGAAGCGGTAGCGCGGACAGCGTCCCTGGCGAGCCGTCCATCAGCTGCAGGTAGCCCGGCTCCAGTCGCACGCCGGTGGCGGCGCTTACAGTGTGGCTACTCACCGCATAGACCTGCCGGTGACCGTCCTGGTGCACGACCGCGCCCCCTTGGGGATCTTGCTCGTCGGCTCGGAGCCGGCCCGTCACCGAGACTTCGCCACCCGGCACCGGGGGATAGCTCGGTACCCGTACCCCCTCTGCCGGACGTAGATAGCCCCGGTCAACCAGCAGGTACGATCCATCGGACAGCTGCATCGGCACCACGACCTCGTAGGCCGGCTCACCCTGCACGGTACGCAGCCGGACGACCATCTCAGCGCGGGGTAAGTAGCGCCCGCTGACCTGAACCGGGCGCCACTCAGTGGCCTGG
>JBHELN010000030.1:0-8057 GCA_046263115.1 Pseudonocardiaceae bacterium
CTGTGGGTGCTCATGCCCAAACGTCCGTACTGAGGCCCGCGCGGTCACACCGTCACCCCTCGTGCGACAACCACCCTCCCGTAGCGGCCGCGCGGATCGCCATCCCCGCGGCTACCGGTGACTGCCGGTGCGAGCTGGACCCGCGGCGGTGTTGATTCCGTCGGGTGTTTCCCAGCAGCACGTCGTAGTGGTAGGAGTGGTGGGGAGGCATAACCATGGCGGAGCACGGCTCGGACGGCAACATCCACACCGATCATCGAGATCTGCACAGCACGCTGCGCGGCCATGGTTTCTCCTCGGTGCGGTGGTCGGTCGCCGTACAGGCGACGCTCCACTGCCTGACCGGATGCGCGATCGGTGAGGTGCTGGGCATGGTGATCGGCACCGTCGCTGAGCTGCACAACGTCGCCACCGTGGTGCTCTCCATCGTGCTGGCCTTCGTGTTCGGCTACGGACTGACCATGCGCAGGGTGCTGCGTGCCGGCGTCGGCTTGCGCCAGGCGCTCACCGTCGCCTTGGCAGCGGACACCGTCTCCATCGCCGTGATGGAGATCCTGGACAACGCAGTGGTCGTCGCGGTGCCCGGTGCCATGGTCGCCGGGCTGACCAGCGCACTGTTTTGGGGATCACTCGCATTTTCCTTGGTCGTGGCGTTCCTACTCACCACCCCGGTGAACCGATGGATGATCAGTCGAGGCATGGGCCACGCCGTGGTCCACGCCTACCACCATTGACCGTTCGGATCGGGCTGGGCCCCGAAGAGCAGTCGGTTTGCTGGGGCGGTTTGAGCTCGGCGCGTGACACGCGCAACGTCGGGTAACGCCTTACACGGGCTCCGACAAAGATGCAGCGCCGTGCGGATCGGGCCGATACGCAGTGTGCGGTCGGCGAGGCACCAGGTGCGTGCGAACCACCGAGGTCTCACTCCTAGTCCGATCAGCGTGTGCATCACCACAGTGCTTGACGCACCGACCGCTCCAGGCGCATCCTTAATATATTCAACGAATGATGAAAAGAGTGATCGAGATGACCGAACGCACGGGTTGTGTGATCGTCGGTGGCGGCCCGGCCGGCATGGTGGCAGGGCTGCTGCTGGCCAGAGGCGGGGTCGCAGTGACGGTGCTGGAAAAGCACCCCGACTTCCTGCGGGATTTTCGCGGCGACACGGTGCATCCCTCGACGCTGACCCTGCTCGACGAACTGGGGCTGGGCGAGAGGTTCGATGCCCTGCCGCACAGCAAGCTCACCGCGGCCGGGTTCCCCACCGACGATGGCGGCATGATGAAGCTGGCCGACATGACCCGGCTGAAGGTGCCGCACCCGTACATCGCAATGGTGCCCCAGTGGGACTTCCTTGACCTGCTAGCCGACAGCGCCGCCAAGGAAAAGACCTTCACGCTGCGGATGGAGACCGAGATGACCGGCCTGATCCGCGAAGGCGGTCGGGGCAGCGCTGTTGTCGGGGTCCGCTACAAGACGGCTGAGGGCACCGAGGGCGAGCTCCGCGCGGACCTGGTCATTGCCGCCGACGGCCGCTGGTCGCTTGCCAGGCGCGAGGCGGGCCTAAAACCCAAGGAGTACGACTGCCCATTCGACGTCTGGTGGTTCCGCCTTTCGCGTCACGACGACGAAGGCGAAGGCAGGCTCACCCCGCGGATGCGCAACTGCCGCTTCGCCGTGCCACTGCCGCGGCCCGGCTACTTCCAGATCGCCTACCTCGCGCCCAAGGGCGCCGATCTCCGCAAGCAAGGCATCGAGGCATTCCGTGCGAACGTGACCGAGGTCTGTCCCGAGTTCGCCGACCGGGTGCACGAGTTGAAAACGATGGACGATGTCAAGTTCCTCGACGTGCGCCTGAACCTGCTAAGCGAATGGCACATCGACGGCCTGCTCTGCATCGGCGATGCGGCGCACGCCATGTCGCCGATCGGCGGGGTGGGCATCAACCTGGCGGTGCAGGACGCCGTCGCTGCTGCGGCGCTGCTGGCGCAGCCGCTTCGCCGTGGCCGGCCGACCCTGGCCGACCTGGCGACGGTCCGGTCGCGCCGCCTACTGCCCACGATGCTGGTGCAGGGCCTGCAGCGGATACTGCACCGGACCGTGATGCGTCCGGTGATGGCGGGCAAGCGCAACGGCCCGCCCCTGGTGATGACCAAGCTGTTCGCACGGTTCCCGCAGCTGTCGTACTTCCCGGCCCGGCTGCTCGGCCTGGGCTTGCGGCCCGAGCACGCCCCTGCCTTCGCGCGCCGCGCAATGGAGCCGGTCGAGTCCTGAACCGCACCGGCCTGGGCCGTTAGGGCAGGCGGGCGCGCAGCCAGCCGTACCAGTCGGCGATTCCTTCGCCGGTTGTGGCCGACAGCTGCAGCACCTCGACACCCGGATTCGCCCGCCTGGCCCCATCCAGGAAGTCGTCGACGTCGAACTTGACGTACGGCAGCAAGTCGATCTTGTTGAGTAGCACCAGGTCAGCGGCGCGGAACATCTGCGGGTACTTCCGTGGCTTCTCGGCGCCCTCGGTAACCGACGTGATCACGACCCGGGCCTGCTCGCCCAGGTCGAACAACGCCGGGCACACCAGGTTCCCGACGTTTTCGATGAGCACCACTGAGCCCACCGGTGGCTCCAGCGTTTCCAGCCCACCTGCGAGCATTTTCGCGTCGAGATGGCAGCCCGACCCGGTGTTGATCTGTACCGCTGGGGCGCCGGTGGCGCGGATGCGGTCCGCGTCCAGCACCGTCTCCTGGTCACCTTCGATGACCGATACCCGCAACTCGGCACCCAGTTCCCGAATGGTGCGCTCGAGCAGCGTGGTCTTGCCCGCACCGGGTGAGCTCATCAGGTTCACCGCGAGGATGCTGCGCTCCGCCAACCACTTGCGGTTGCGCTCGGCGAGCGCGTCGTTGCGCGCCAGCACCGCCTGCTCGAGAGTGACCGTCCGGGTCTCCGCGTGGCTGTGCCCGTGCCCGTGGCCGTGGCCATGCCCGTGCTCGTGCTCATGGTCGTGCTCGTTGGTTTCGAAGATGGTGTCGCCGGAGCAGCCACACGTCGCGCACATCAGGCCAGTACCTCAACTTCCCGGATTTTGAGTTCTTCTCCCGCGAGCAGTTCGCGGTTCGCGCTACCGCAGTCGCACAGCATGAGCAGGTCGTTCAGCTCGAACTCCGCGCCGCAGTCTCGGCAGCGCGCCCTGCCCGTGGGTTGGATGATCTCCAACGACGCGCCTTCGAGCGTGGTCCCCGCGGACACGACTTCGAAGCAGAAGCGGACCGAATCAGCTACTACCCCCGACAAGGTGCCGATCTCCAGGCAGATCCGGCGTACCTGCGCATCGCCCATCCGATCACACACCGCCTGGATCACGCTCTGGGTGATCGACATTTCGTGCAAGAGCGCCCTCCTCGGTTCTGCACCCAGTCCAGTCCCCGTGCGGGGATCTTGTCAAGGGCGGGACAATCCTCTTGTGCAGCAGAGTATCCGAGTTGAGGTGCGGGTCGAAGGCGTCGTGCAGGGTGTGGGGTTCCGGCCTTACGTCCACAGTCTGGCACACCGTCTCGGGCTGTCCGGCCGGGTCGGTAACGACACCGCCGGCGTCTTCATGGAGATCGAGGGAGCCGAGCAGGCAGTCAGCGAGTTTCTCGCGACACTGCCGGCGCAGGCGCCGCCGCTGGCCGTCATCGAGCAGGTAAGGACCAACTCACTGGTCCCGACCGGGGAGCCGGGTTTTCACATCGTGTCCAGCCAGGCCGCCGGCCGGCGCGACACCTTGATCTCCGCGGACACCGCTACTTGCGAGGACTGCCTTCGCGAGCTGGCTGATCCCGCCGACCGCCGCTTCGACTACCCGTTCATCAACTGCACCAACTGCGGTCCGAGATTCACCATAGTGCGCGACGTGCCCTACGACCGACCGTTCACCACGATGGCCCCATTCGCGATGTGCCAGAACTGCGCCCGTGAGTACCACGATCCGGCGGATCGTCGCTTCCACGCCCAGCCGGTCTGCTGCCCGGCCTGCGGGCCCCGGCTGCGTCTGGTCGGCGCCAGCGGCGCCGAGCTTCCCGGAGAGCCATTGGCCGCAGCCGCGCAGTTGCTGACCGCTGGCGCGGTGCTGGCGGTCAAGGGGCTCGGTGGCTTCCACGTCGCGGCACTGGCCGCTGATGCTGCCGCGACCGCTGAATTGCGGGCCCGTAAGCACCGCGAGGACAAGCCGTTCGCGGTGATGGTGGCCGATCTCGATGCGGCTCGCGAGCTGTGCGAGATCGACCCAGTGGGGGAGCGGGTGCTGGCTGGGCGGCGGCGGCCGGTGGTGCTGCTGCCACGCCGCCCCGACGCTGCTGTCGCGCCGGCCGTCGCACCCGGCAACCGCAACCTGGGCCTGATGTTGCCCTACACCCCACTACATCACCTGCTGCTGCGCGATACCGCTGGACCCATTGTGCTGACCAGTGGCAATATCTCCGACGAGCCGATCGCCTACCAGGACGACGACGCGCGCCGGCGGCTGACCGGAATTGCAGACGCCTACTTGACTCACGACCGGGCGATTCACATGCGCACCGATGACTCGGTGGTACGGGTCTTCCGCGGGGCTGAGCTGCCGGTGCGTCGGTCCCGCGGCTACGCGCCCGAGCCGTTGACCCTCGCGCAGCCGGTGCCCCGTCCGATCCTGGGCTGCGGCGCCGAACTCAAGAACACCTTCTGCCTCGCCCGCGGACGACACGCCTTCATCTCCCACCACATCGGTGACCTGGAGAACTACGAGACGCTGCGTTCGTACACCGAGGGCGTGGAACACTTCCGGCGCCTTTTCGACGTGACGCCGGAAGTAGTCGCGTACGACTTGCACCCGGAATACCTGTCCACCAAATACGCTCTCGACCTGGCTGACGTGGAACTCGTGGGGGTGCAGCACCACCACGCGCATATCGCATCCTGCCTGGCCGACAACGGTGAGTCTGGTCCGGTGCTGGGAGTGGCGTTCGACGGGACGGGCTACGGCAGCGATGGCACCTTGTGGGGTGGCGAGTTCCTGCTCGCCGACCTCACTGGATTCCAGCGGATGGCACACCTCGTGCCAGTCCCGCTGCCGGGCGGTGCCGCGGCCATCCGGCAACCCTGGCGGATGGCGGCCGCCTATCTGGGTTCTGATGCGCCGCGCGACCTGATCGAGCGCAATGCCCAGCACTGGGATTCGGTGCTGGCGATGGCCTCCCGGCGGGTGAATGCCCCGCTGACCTCCAGCGCGGGACGCCTTTTCGATGCGGTCGCGGCCATTCTCGGGATCCGCGACTCCATCAACTACGAAGGCCAAGCCGCGGTGGAGCTCGAACAGCGAGCCGACCTGACCGAGTCCGGCAGCTACTCCGCCAGGGTCAGCGAGGGCCCCACGCTTGCGCTGCACGGGGTAGATCTGGTGCGAGCCGTGGTTGCCGATCTCCAAGCGGGCATAGCCCCGGAGGTGATCGCCGCCCGGTTCCACCACGGTCTGGCCGACGCGATCGGCCGGGTCTGCTTGGCGCTGCGAGAAATCACCGGAGTCGACGTCGCCGCCCTGTCCGGTGGGGTGTTCCAGAACGTGCTGCTGCTCGAGCGCACGGTAGCGAATCTGGAGCATGCGGCATTCCGCGTCCTCACCCACTGCCGCGTCCCTCCCAATGACGCCGGAATCAGCCTCGGGCAGATCGCGGTCGCCGCCGCAACCGCGCAGTCTGGATGCAGAACGCGGTAATTGGACCCTCGGAAACAGCATTCTGCATCCAGAACGCTGTTGGATTCACTGCTTGCGGGCCCAGGGGGGTGGGGCGGCACCGCGATTCATGGACCAGGTGACTCCACCGAGTCGGCCTTCCTGGACGGGCTCCGAGGGGCGAGGCCGGTAGGACTGGGCCAGCTCAGCGGACGGATCCTGACCCTGGTTCAGAATGAGGCAGGGCGGGCGGTACGAGCAGCGGGAGCACAGCTCCGGCGCGGGACTCGGATAGATCTGAAGATCGGGGCTAGTGGCGGCGGTGACCTCAGCGGCCAGGTTCGCACCGGCCGCCGCAAGTTCGGCCTCACCGCGCCGGATCCGGGTGCGGCGGAAGGAATCGGTGCCTTCGGCGTGCAACCTTTCACCGGAAACGGTGCCGCTGCGGGCATACATCCGGCGATGACCCGCCTGCAGTCGTCCCTGCGGCGGCGGCACTCGGGCGCCGAGTTTCCCAGCGTCAGCGTGGATCTCGTTGTACACCGTGCCCGAAATCTGCATCCCCAGATAGAACTGTGGCCATGCCCATGCCCATGCGATCGTCTGCTCGTCCAGCTGGAGGGAATCATGATCCGCCCACCCCTCGGTGACCAGACGATGCTGCACAACCCAGTAGGCGTCATCGGGGTCGATGACCAGCAAGTCGACGCGACCGCAAAACCTGACCTCATCACCGTCAGAGGTCAGCAGGTTGACGCCAGGTCTGGCCGGGTCGGGAATGTTCACCTCGAAATCGCTTTCGACGCGAATAGGGGTGAAATGGTCCACGGTCGGCGCCCAGGCCGCGTAGGCGTCGAGCAGCGCATGACCCCGGTCCAGCGATTCGTGCAGCGACTCATCGTCGGCGGCACCTTCCGCTTGGCCGCGGAGCGAGCGATCCAGAGCCTGGTGCACCAACGGCTGCACGATGGCCCGGTCCCATTCCCACATCCCGGGGAAGTAGTACACCGCGAGCGCGTCGCGCAGTGCCTTATTGAGATCCACCGAGCCGGGATGGACCGCGAGTTCGAGGTTTTGCCGGTTGCCTGAACTGAAATCCCATTGCCGGCGGCAACGCTTGAATGCCGTCCGGTCGGATGTGTGGAGGCGGTACACCATCGCGCCCTCGACTCAGTGCCCAGTAGTGCCCCGTGATCTAGGGCACGCTTCATAGATTTTTAGGCTCACGATCAACCCTCACGATTAACCCTAGCGTTGCCGAGTGCAACAGCCCTGCTGTCGCACTCGGCGCATACCGAACCCACATCGGCTGGCGAACCGGACGCGGCTAGTGCCCGTGTGGCCAGGGGTCATCCGGCGACCAGCGGCAACGATCATAGCCCCCGGCCGCCGCATCCATCTCGGCGAACAAATCCTCGAAGAATGCCGACAGGTTGTTGCGGTGGTGTGCCTGCCACCCGCCGTAGTAAATCCAGGCATCCGGAATGGACTCCTCCGGCGCCGGGATGGGCAGCGCACCGTCGTCACCGGTGCGCTTCACAGCATAGTTTTCACCCCGGCGTTCGATATAAACAACTTCACCGGGTTCGGGCCAATCGGCCACGATCTCGGCCATCAACTCTGTTCGATTCAGCGGACCTCCCCGGCAATGTGGTCAGCAGATCCGCGGCAACGGATCGCCGACGAGTAGATCGATGATTCGGGTGCCACCGAAGCCGGTCTTGAGCAGGACCAGCCCGGGCGGGTCCTCGGCGACGCGGCCGACTACCGTTGCTCCGGCACCTAGCGGATGCGCCTGCAGCGCCGCCACGGCGGCGTCGGCCGCACCGTGATCGACGATCGCCACGATGCGTCCTTCACAGGCGACGTAAAGCGGGTCGATGCCGAGCAGCTCACATGCGCCACGGACCTCCGGCCGCACCGGAACCGATTCCTCATCGACTACCACGGCCACACCGGCGGCGGTGGCCACTTCATTGAGTATTGTCGCGACCCCACCGCGAGTGGCGTCGCGCATCGCGCGGACGTTCGGGCCGACCGCATCGAGTAGGCCCCGGACCAGCTCATGGACCGGCGCGGTGTCGGACACCAGCTCAGCTTCGAGGTCCAGCTCGCCGCGCTCCAGCATGATGGTGATGCCGTGGTCCCCCACCGGGCCGGACACGATCACCACATCGCCGGGGCGGGCTGTGGCCACGCCGAGTGTCAAGCTGCCGGTGATCAATCCGACGCCCGCTGTGTTGATGTAGCAGCCGTCGCCCTTGCCTCGTTGCACGACCTTCGTGTCGCCGGTGACGATGGACACTCCGGCCGCGGCAGCGGCAGCCGACATCGACGCCACGATCCGCCGCAGGTCCTCGACCGGGAATCC
>JBHELN010000031.1:0-7913 GCA_046263115.1 Pseudonocardiaceae bacterium
AGCGCCTTGGACTGCTCGACGCCCTGCGCGGCGAGCAGTTTCTTCAACATCGGCACGCAGGAACCGCACCCGGTGCCCGCCTTCGTGCACGCCTTGAGGGCAGGCACCGTGGTGCAACCCTGCTGACTCACCGCAGTGGCGATCGTCTCGACGGTGACCGCGTGGCAGGAGCACACCTGGGCACCGGCCGGCAATGCGCCCGCATCGAGCTCACCGCCGGACGGGGCGATCAGCGCGCCCGGGTCGGCCGGCAGCGCGGCCCCAACCAGTGCCCGCAACGTGCCGTAAGCCTCGGCGTCACCGACCAGCACCCCGCCGAGCAGGGTCCGCGCGTCATCCGATACGACCAGCTTGGCGTAACGACCGGCAACAGGATCGTTGTGGATGACCTCCAGCGCACCCTCGGCATGCGCATGCGCATCGCCGAAGCTGGCCACGTCGACGCCGAGCAGCTTGAGCTTGGTGGAGGTGTCCGCGCCGGGGAAGGTGGCGTTGCCGCCGAGCAATCGGTCGGCCACCACCTCGGCCATCGCGTAGCCTGGCGCGACCAGCCCGTAGCAGTGGCCCTCGACCGCGGCGCACTCCCCGATTGCCCAGATCTCCTCATCGCTGGTGCGGCAAGAGGCGTCGACCAGCACGCCACCTCTTTCACCCAGCGGTAGCTTCGCCTCTCGGGCCAGCTGATCGCGCGGGCGTACCCCGGCGGAGAAGACCACGACGTCGGTGTCCAGTTCGGTCTCATCGGACAGCCGGACGAGTAACCGGCCCCGATCTTCCTCGATGGCCTTGGTGGCGGTGCCGCAGTACACCCGGACCCCGAGGCCCTCGATGAACCGGCGCAGCAGCGCCCCGCCGCCCTCGTCCACCTGCATCGGCATCAGCCGCGGCGCGATCTCGACCACGTGCGGGGACAGGCCCAGCTGGCGCAGCGCGTAGGCGGCCTCCAGGCCGAGCAGCCCGCCGCCGACCACGACTCCGGAGCGCCGGCCCGCCGCGGTGGTGTGCATCGCCCGCTGCGCCGCCGCGCGGATGGCGTCGAGGTCTTCGGGAGTGCGGTAGACGTAGCAGCCGGGCAGGTTGTGCCCGGGCACCGGTGGCACGAACGGCGCCGACCCGGTGGCCAGTACCAGCGCGTCGTAGGCCACCCGGCGTCCGGAGGCGGTGCGCACCCGGCGCCGGCGCCGGTCGATCGCGACGCAGGGGTCACCCAGCCGTAGCTCCACCCGGTCGTCGGCGACCGCGGGCAAGGCCAGCGCGTCAGCGTTCCATGAGTCCACATAGGACGACAGGGCGACCCGGTCGTAGGCCGGCCTGCCCTCTTCGGCGAGCACCACGATCCGCCATTGACGCCGGACGTCCCGGCCGATCAGGGCCTCCACGAGCCGGTGGCCGACCATGCCATGGCCCGCAACGACGAGGGTGCGCATCGTGGGAGCTCCTTTCTGCCCAGCGGCACGACCGGCGCTGGTGAGTTGCTCGCAGCAATAGAGCAGCTCCCCAGCTGTTCAACCTTGCTGACATCGTGAGCGCGCTTCGTGAACGCGGTGTTTCGACGCTGTTTCAGCACACCGGGGGTTTCGTCACACCTGGGCGTAAGCCAGCCGCGGCTTTCCGGACTGCACGGCGGCGGGAGCCCGGCGCAGGTAAACCACGTAGGTCAGGACCACGCATGCCCCATAGAAGGCCATGAAGGACCAGAACGCGGGTATCCCGGACTTCGCAGCCAAGAACGACTGCCGGAAAGCAAGGTTGATGAACACGCCGCCCAGCGCGCCGATCGCGCCGGCGATGCCGATGACCGCGCCGGACAGCCGGCGCGCCCGCATCAGCGCGGACTGCTTCGACTCACCGGATTCGATCGCCATCCGGGCCTGCACGTTGAAGATCGAGGGGATCATCTTGTAGGTGGATCCGTTGCCGATTCCGGACAGCACGAACAACGCGAGGAAACCAGTGATGAACAGTGGCAGTGACGTCTGCTGAGAAGCGATGATCACCACGCCAGTGGCCAGCGCCATCCCGAAGAAGTTCAGGAAAGTGACCTTAGCGCCGCCGTAGCGGTCGGCCATCCAGCCACCGACGGGTCGGATCACCGAGCCGATCAGCGGACCGAGGAACACGACTGCGGCTGCTTGCAGCGGGGTGCGGCCGAACTGATTTTGCAGCACGAGGCCGAAAGCAAAGCTGTAGCCGATGAATGAGCCGAACGTGCCGATGTACAGGACCGACATCACCCAGGTCTGGGTTTCTCGGACTGCCTCGCGCATCGCGCCGGTGTCGTTACGCATCGAAGAGATGTTGTCCATGAACAGCGCGGCACACACTGCGGAGAGCGCGATCAGCGGGACGTAAATGGCCAGCACCAGGCGTGGACTGGTGGCGCCGACGAGCGCGATCACCAGCAGGCCGATCAACTGCACCGCGGCTACCCCGATATTGCCGCCACCGGCGTTGAGCCCCAGCGCCCAGCCCTTACGGCCCTCCGGGAAGAAGGCGTTGATGTTGGTCATCGACGAGGCGAAGTTACCGCCACCCAGCCCGGCGAGCGTCGCGACCAGCAAGAATATGGCGTAGGACGTGCCCGGATGCATGACGATGAGGGCCAGCACGGTGGGCACCAGGAGCAGCAGTGAGCTGACGATAGTCCAGTTGCGACCGCCGAATCGGGCCGGCGCCATGGCGTAGGGAATCCTGATCAGGGAGCCGATCAGTGCCGGTACGGCGACCAGGAAGAATTTTCCGGCGGGGTCCACACCGTATGCCTTGCCCATGAACAGCACCAGGACTGACCACACCGTCCACATCGAGAACCCGATGTGCTCGACGAAGATCGAGAACCAGAGATTCCGATTCGCCACCCGCTTGCCTGTCTGCTCCCAGAAGCCGGGATCCTCGGGCTCCCAGTGGTCGATCCATCGCCCCCCACGCGCCGGCTCCACCGGCAGCGTCACCTCGGTCGTGCTCATAACGCCTCCTGGGCTGGTGGGTGCAGCAGCTGGTACACGCAGGGACGCTATGGGCCGGTTGTGTTCGCCATGTTGCTAGACGTTGCAGAACCGAGAACTCCCGTTCACATAGGGATGCGCGAATGGCGTGAGGCCGCCACCGACTAGGCGGGAACGTGCGTGCACCCCGGGCAGCCGCGCGCTAGCGTCGCCCCATGACCTGCTGATCTCCAGCCGCGCCGCGCCGCGGCGCGCGCCGGCGCCTCACCGCATTTCCCGCGGTGGCGCCCCCAGATCTGATCAAGCCCCTGAACGCCGCCCTGCTACACCAGTCCGCCCCGGTAACACCACCCCGCCGGTACTACACCCGCCGCTCGTGAGTGGCATTCGGCACCGATACACCGAAGCCACTCACGAGCCCGTCGTTGCCCGTCAGTAGACGGGCAACGACGGGTCAACCTGCTTGGCCCAGGCCAGCACTCCCCCGCCGACGTGCACCGCGTCCCGGAAACCTGCCTTGTGCAGGGCAGCAAGCGCCTCTGCGGAACGTTGCCCAGACTTGCAGTGCAGCACCAGCGGCTTGTTCTGGGGCAACTCCGCTAACGCCTCACCGGACAGGATCCGGTCTTTGGGGATCAGCGTGGAGCCCGGGATCCTCACGATCTCGTACTCGTTGGGCTCTCGAACGTCGATCAGCGCGAAGTCCTTACCGGAGTCGATCATCTCCTTGAGCTCTCCGGCGGTGATCGTCGAGTCGGCCGCCGCGGTGGCGGCTGCGTCGCTGACCGCACCGCAGAACTCCTCGTAGTCGATCAACCCGGTGATCGGCTCGGCGGCCGGGTCACGACGGATCTTGATGGTCCGGTAGCTCATCTCCAGGGCGTCGTACACCATCAGCCGGCCCAATAGCGGCTCGCCGATCCCGCAGATCAGTTTGATCGCCTCGGTCACCATGATCGAACCGATGGACGCGCAGAGCACTCCCAGCACGCCGCCCTCGGCGCAGGACGGCACCATCCCGGGGGGCGGCGGCTCAGGGTAGAGGTCGCGGTACTGCAATCCCTGCCCGCCGGGAGCGTCCGCCCAGAAGACCGACGCTTGGCCCTCGAAACGGAAGATCGAGCCCCACACATAGGGCTTCCCGAGCAGCACCGCGGCATCATTGACCAGGTAGCGGGTCGCGAAGTTGTCGGTGCCGTCAAGGATAAGGTCGTAGTCGCGGAAGATGTCCAGGGCATTGGACGACTCCAGCCGCAACTGGTGCAGGTTCACCTGGACGAACGGGTTGATCTCGCGAATGGAGTCCCGCGCGGATTCGGCCTTTGGCCGGCCGATGTCGGATTGGCCGTGGATCACCTGGCGCTGCAGGTTCGACTCATCGACCTCATCGAAGTCGATGATTCCCAGCGTGCCGACGCCGGCGGCGGCCAGATACAGCAGAGCGGGGCTGCCCAGCCCACCAGCGCCGACCACCAGCACCTTAGCGTTCTTCAATCGCTTCTGACCCTCCATCCCGACGTCCGGGATGATCAGGTGACGGCTGTAGCGTGCCACCTCTTCCCTGGTCAGCTCAGCGGCCGGTTCTACCAGCGGCGGCAGACTCATCAGCACTCTCCTCACCGTGTCGTGCTGTCTTGCTCACCTGAACGTACCCAACCCGCCCCCTCTTCCCGCCGCCATCCGCAGTCTGGATGCAGACTGCGCTAAATCCGGGTCCGATAACAGCAGTCTGCATCCAGACTGCGGGTTGGGGCGGATACCGGCGAGTAGGGTTATCGGGTTAGGGGAGGTGGAGGAGGCCGATGACCGAAACCGCATCGACCCGGGTGGATGCAACGCCCCGCGGGGTGCGGATGCCCCGCGATGAGCGGCGCGCTCAGCTACTGGCCGCGGCTACCGACGTTTTCGTCAATAACGGCTACCACGCCACCGTCATGGATGACATCGCCGAGCACGCGGGAGTCAGCAAGCCGGTGCTCTACCAGCATTTTCCCGGCAAGCTCGAGCTGTATCTGGCATTGCTGGAGCGCCACGCCGACGAGCTGGTCGATCGGGTCCAGGCCGCGATCGAGGAAACCCATGACAACTGGCAGCGGGTGCGCAACGCAGTCGGCGCGTACTTCGATTTTGTCGACGGTGACGGCGAGGCATTCCGGCTGGTATTCGAGTCCGATTTGCGTAACCAGCCGTCCGTGCAGGACATCGTGCAACGGATGTACACCGCCTGCGTGCAGGCCATCGCGCAAGCGGTGGTGGCCGACGCCGGCCTGGACGCCGACCGCGCCTGGCTCGTCGCTGTGGGAGTCGTCGGGGCCAGCGAGCACGGCGCCCGCTACTGGCTCACCCGCCGTCATGACCTGCCCAAGGAAGAAGCAGTCGCCCTCACCGCATCACTGGTCTGGAAGGGTCTGGCGGGCTTTCCCCTGCAGCACAGCTGACCCGTCTCGCACCGTAACCACGGGGTGACTAGCCTCCTGCGGCGTAGGCATGACTGGCTCGGACGATCGCGGTGACGATCTCGAGCTCGGCCGCGTCCCGCGGTCCGAAGATCATGACCATGCCAGGGGCCAGCCGCAGACCCGCCAGCGGGTGAGCTACTGCCCATCCCTTCGCCAGTGCGTCGTGGGCCAGGCTGACCGGCAGCGCAAGGTGCAAGCTGCCGTCGTAGCCGGGATGCAGGTGGGCGAACTCGCCGAGATCGGGCACGATGAACGCCTCCCGGGGCCCCCGGGCACGGCCGCAACCCAGAATAAAGGCCCGGGCACCAGGCACCGAGACCGCGCTGGGCGCCGTCGCGACACCATCGAGTTGCACGAGCCGGTCGAACAGCGCCTCCTGCAGCTCGGCGGGAGCGTTCTGCGACTGTTGTTGCTGCGGGGTGGTGACACTGACCTCTGGCGGTTCACCGCAACGCTCCGGCAACCGGCCATCGGGCAAGATCGGCCAGCGCGCCTGCCCACCGGCGGTACCGGCCACCGGCGTGGCCCACTGGAGGAAACCGAGCCGCGCCTCGATCCAGCCGGCCAGCCCGGACACGGTCTTCACGGTGAGTTCATGGCCACCCCGCTCACGCTGTGCCCACAGCGGCGATCCACTTTCGCGCACCAGGTAGTCCCACGTCCGGCGCTGCAGCTCGATTGGGATGACCAGGTCGTGGGCCCCGTGGGTCAGGAACACCGGTAGTCCGGCCAGCCGCCCACGGGTGACCCGCAGTCCCGAGTCGAATGGCAACGCGCCGTACAGCAGCGCCGCCGCGGCGAACCGGGCCGGGTCGGCGAGCACGATCCCTCCAGCCACGGCCGCACCGCCACCGACACCGATGAGCACCACCGGCACCTGTGGCGCGCGCTGGTCGTCGATCCACTGTCGCAAGGGCGCCGAACCTGGTCCCGGGTCGACCGAAGCCGACCGCGGGACACACATTGCGGCGTATGCGGCTCCGTCCGGGAGGTATCGCACGAACATCGCCAGATCCGCTTCGAGGCTGTCTCCGAGCGCATCACAGCCCTGCAACAGCACGATCAGCGGGGCATCGGGGTCACCCGAGCCCCACCGGGTGATCAGCGGTGAGACGAACCCCGTCACGCAGTGCTCACCCCGCTCCACCGGGATAACTCCGCGGGCAGATCGAGCGCCTCGACCGAAGCGCTGGACTCGTAGTCCCCCCACTGCGCCCGCGGCAGCATCCACATGATCTCGAACTCGTTGCCGTCAGGGTCGGCGCCGTACAGGCTTTTGGTCGCTCCGTGGCTGGACTCGCCGCGCAACACCCCCGAGGCGAGCAGGACGTCGCGCGCCGCGACCAGGTCGTCGATGGTATCCACCTGCCAGGCCAGGTGGTACAACCCGACGTGTCCGCGTGGCGGGCGCGACGCTGCCGAACCGAGCCCGAACAGTCCCAGGTCGTGGTGGTTGTCCGAACCGGCGGCGCGCAGGAATGCGGCATTGGCACGAGGTTCCCTGGCAATCACCGTCATTCCGAGAACTCGCTGGTAAAAATCGACGGCACGGTCCAACTCACTGACGAACAGCACGGCGTGGTTGAGCCGACGAACCGCGATCACGGCAGCCTCCTCGACGTCGGGATGAACACGGTAGGACTACTCCCGGCCGGCCGCAGCGCGAACACGATCAGCCTTGGGCGGGCACGAGGAGAGTGAACGTCGGCGGAGCGGGCCGGGTCAGCCGCAGCCGGCCACCCTCGGCTTCGGCCAGGCTGCGGGCCAGCGCGAGGCCGATGCCATGTCCCTCGGCGAGGCGCGAACGCCTGGTGAACAACTCCGGCTCGGGTGCCGTGATACCGGCGCCTTCGTCGGACACGTCGATGGCCAGCGCGTCCACGGCGTTGCGCACCGCGACCGAGACAGTGCCCGAGCCGTGCGTGGCTGCGTTGTCCAGCAGCACGGTGAGCACCTGCCGCACCGCCGCAGTGGAGGCCAGCGACACCGGCGCATGCGGATCCACCGCCACTTGCAGTGCCCGGTGCTCGGCGGCCAGTCGATCATGCCAGCCCAGTTCGATCTCGTCGAGCAGGGTCGGGAGATCCAAGGGCGTGGCGTTGGAGCTGCGAGTATCGCGAGCTAGCGCAAGTAGTTCTTCGATGGTCTGCTCAAGCCGGTCCGCGGCGGCGATGCCATCCGTGATGGCCTGGCGCAGGTCCTGCCCGGGGCGGTCCAGCGCCGCTTCGAGTCGCAGGCGCAATCCGGTCAGCGGAGTACGTAGCTGATGCGACGCATCGGCGGAGAAGGAACGTTCGCGGGCGAGCATGTCGTCCAGGCGTCCGGCCGTGCTGTTCAGCGCCGAGCCCACAGAGTCGATCTCCGGGATAGAGGCCGGTGCAGTCCGGACGCTGAAGTCGCCCTGACCGAGACGCCGCGCCGCATCCGACAGCTTCTCGAGCGGTTCGGCCAGCCGCCGGGCCTGCCGGCGTGCCACCAACCAGACCGTACCGACGGCCAGGCCACCCAG
>JBHELN010000032.1:0-2751 GCA_046263115.1 Pseudonocardiaceae bacterium
ACCCTCATCGGTGTGGACTATCCCGACGACAACCGACTCGCCACCCGCGCCGCGCAGACCCGCGCCGTGCGGGTCGCTCGTAATCCGTTTCCATAGCCACCCGGTTCGTTCCGGCGATTCTGTCGTGACCGGGCCTTCCCCAGTGCTGACTGATCGAAACGCCCCGCGACGGTTCAGGCGAGTCAGTCTTCCCGGCGGACTGGACCGAGGATCTCGCGTTCGGCGGGCGTGGTGACCAGGCGCAGCGGCAACCACAGATTCGGGCCCAACGCAACCACGCCGTCGTCGGGCAATCCGGCCAGTTGCTTCGTCATCGATGCCGGCAGTCGCCATATCCCAGCGGCGAGCTGGGTTTGCTCGGCGGGGAGCCGCTGGAGTAGCACAAGATCAGCGTCGATCGCGGTGCGGCTCGCCTGGGGATGCAGGTAAGGCAGCAGGTACACGGTGGTCTGCCATGGCGAGTGCGGTGGGAACAGCTCCTGCGGTACCGCGCCGCCGTCGTGCATGACCAGCAGTGGAGCATCTTCCGAGGCCTGCGACAGCTCGACTTGCGCCAGCGGGCACACCTGTACCAGCGGGGCGGGACGCCCGTCGGGCCCGTCCCCGGCAGCTCGGATGAGCAGCTGCCAGGCGGCGGCCCGGCCGGTGGCGACCACCACCCTGGCGCCGGTGGCCATCGCCCGCAGCGCGATCTGATGGGCCAGGTAGAGGCCACCGACGACGACCAACCGGGTGGGCTGCGGGCGCAGCAACGACACGCTCAGCGGTTCATTGTCGGCGCTGCAACCCAGCACCATGCCCCCGTGGTCACCTGAGGGGCTGATTGCGTCGAGCAAGGCCGGTGTGACGAGGAACTCGGGCGCAAGCGCACCGGCTGCGCTGCCGTCGCCCAGGGTTCTGCTCATCCGGACGCACCCAACGGCAGAGTCGCGGCCAGTCCAGCGGCCTGGAGCCCACCGAGCGGGCGCAACGTCAGCCCGAGCCGCTGCGACACCGATTGCAACCGCTCGTCGGCCGCCGTGAGTTCGGCCGGGTCACGCGCGCTGACGCGGACCAGACCGCGCAGCCCTACCTCAGCGCCACCGTCCTCCGGTGAGATCGACAAGGCCACCGTGGTGGACAGCGCGCGCACGCCGGTCAGCGCGTTGAGGTTGTGCACTGCGCCAGTGGTTCCCCAGCCGGTGATGGCATAGCTGGCATGGCCGACCCCGGCCGCGGTGACCGTCGCCCACCCTTCACTCACTGTCACCGGCTGTCCGGTACCGGCGGTTCCGATGACCCCAGACAGTTCAGCGGCGCAGATGCCGGCGCGCACTAGCTGTTCGGCGTCCAGTGGCCGGGCCGGTACCTCCCTGGGTCCCAATGTTGCGCGCACCCGGGACAGCGCCGCGATCAGCGCGCGGTGGCAACCGGTCACTCCACCGCCGCGTTCAGCGACCGCAACCGGGCAGCGGCGGGGATCCAGGCGCACCGCGATCCAAGTAGTCCGGCGGGCTGCCGCCGGCAACGGACCCAGCACCTCAAGGTAGGACCGCAGCGCCGGCGACGATGACGGCAACGCGGCGTTGCCCGGGTAGCAGTGCCAGATCACCTGAATCGAGTCCAGCACCACACCGCGGTCTTCCAGGCAGGATGCCAGCGCACCGAGCGGCAGCCCGGCGGTTGCGCCGACCGGAGCGATCAACGACGGCGTGGCCTCGACTTCCAGCACGGCGGTCCAGGTGCCCTGGTGCCACGCGAAGCCCACCGGTTCGCGCTGCTGGTCGGCGCCGTGCGCCACGATGAGGTCGGGAATCAGCAGACTCAGCAGCGCGACCCGGGGATCACCGACGGCACGCGACGGGTCGGCGTGTGACAGGCTCTTGCCGGGTGAGCGCGCCAGGTATCGACTGGTGAGCTGGATCCACCGCACCAACCAGCGACCGTGCCAGCGGCCGAACGCGAGCGGCACCGTGATCACCGCCACGAGCAGGGCCACCCCCCACAGCGCGGTGTCGACGGCGAGCAGCGCCAGACCCAACGCCAGGCCGATCTCCAGGATCACCAGGTTGCTGACGGGCAGCGGACCCAAGTGTGCGCCCGTGGCACGCAGCCGGGCGCACATCGGCCGCATCGACTCCTGCTGCGGAGCAGCGGGTGCTGCGGCCATGTCGGCGCCTTTCGCGAAACGGCGATTCGCTATCGTGCGGCACCGTACATCCCAGTCCAGGGCGGCAGGTATCCGATGTCCACAGACCCGACCACCACCTCGCAGGTCCAGGCGTACCGCTTCGTGCTTCGCCGGATGGAGTCGGCTCTGGTTCGCAAGGACGCGGTGATGTTGCACGAGCCGATGCGCCACCACCTGCGTGCGACGGCCGTCGGCTTGCTGCTTGCGGCGTTGATGTTGGTGACCTTCTTCGCCTTCAACAAGATCCATCCGACCAGTGCCGCCGCGCCGGCCGGCGCCTTGATCGTTACCCTGGTCTCCGGCCCTGGTGCCGTTTGAGAATCTGCACAACCAACAGGGTCAGTCCCAGCAGGACGACGGCGGCGGCTGAGCCGGTGAGCGCGACGGTGCGTGGCAGGGTGTTGTCCGGCGGCGGAGGCTGGAATCCGGACAACTTTGCGGGATTTGCCGGTCCCCGGGCGGAGCCGGGTTCCCCGGGCAGTACCGCGGTGAGCGCGGCGACTGGGTCGATCACCCCATAGCCCAGGTCCTCGCTGCGCCTGCCGGGACCGGTGGTGTGCTGCGCGCTCTGCTCGATGCGG
>JBHELN010000033.1:0-4877 GCA_046263115.1 Pseudonocardiaceae bacterium
GGTGCGCGCAGGGGCGCCGTCCGGGCAGCAGGGTTTACTTACCGGTGGTCCACCAACGTCAGCTTGCGCGGTGATAAACAAAACGGATCGATGGAACAGTGGTGTCGAATCGTCCAACCGCCGTCGGTATGACTGCGCCACCACGGGCACCGTTTTAGTGGATGCTACCCACCCGTGCGCGGCCAGCCACTCTGCCGGGTCGTAGTCCTGATCGACCGGAAAAGGTTCAGCGCTCGACTTGGCCGACGAGTCTTCGGGCAAGTTGAGTCCAATCTGCTGAGCCACCCACTGGAGCATCAGCCAGGAAATCTGCTGGAATTCCTGCCGCACGGTCACTAGATCCGCGTTGATGTGGTCTACCGCGATCCTGCTGCCTGCGGGGGACAGCTCATGCACTCGGTAAAAAAGGCTGTCCTTCGCGTCATAAGGTAGGTATGGCAACAGACCCTCGACCAGCCACACGGCAGGGCGCGACGGATCCAAGCCGGCGTCTAACAACGGCGAGACCCAGTCCTCCCGCAAATCGACTCCGACAGCACGGCGCACACACCTCGCTCGTGCGCCCTGGTCCGTCAGCACCTGGTCCTTGTACGCCAGCACCTTCGGCGCGTCCAGTTCGTAGACGGTGGTTGCCGGCGGCCAGTCCAACCGGAAGGCCCGGGTGTCGAGGCCAGCGGCGAGCAGCACCACCTGAGCCAGACCCTCAGCCGATGCTCCGGTGCAGAAGTCGTCGAAGAACTTTGACCGCACCCCTATATAGGTCGCCATCGATTCCCAAGGAACCTGCGACGAGCCCAGCTGCGCGTCCAGCCGGGTGGGCAGAACCACAACCCAGGGCGCTGCGTGCACGAATGCTGCAGAATAGGGATCGTTCACGAGGCTGCCAGAGTTCCGGTTTGTCTCGATCGCCCGGAGTGCCGCAACAATGAGCGCCGTGAGGCCGACACCGGTGATGATGTCCCATTCCGCGACCTGCTGCATTCGTCTGCCATCCCTTCACCCCGGGGAGTCGTACCTCCGCGGTCGATTGCGCCCGGCTAGTTTCCGACGTCTCGATTGAACAAGGGGGGTAGGGCCATGCATGGTCGTGGCCTCGGCACTGGCTCGTCTTTTAAGAGAGAGCCAGCTGCCGAGGCCACAAACTTACCGATGTCGCGACACGCCACTCACTTCGTGTGAGGCGACGGAGGGCCAAAGAGGAAGTTGAGAAATGCTGTGATTAACGCGTCGCAGTTTTGTTGGTTCTGCGAGCAGAGCTGTGCAAAGTTGCTCGGCCCTGGCTGAGAGCCGTTGGAGCTGCTACCGCTGACGGATTGACTCATGATCACGGACATGACGGTGCGCGCGGGAAGCAACTCCGCGTTCTGGCGGTCGATCTCGGTAAAGCTAAGTTCTGCAGACATGCAAATCCCCCCTCGTAGTGGTCGAACGGAACGTTTCTATCTCGCTCGGTGGTGTTGGCGCTGTCGGCTTCGATGCCGACAGCAGAGTGCTGGTGTCGATAGCCGTGGCGGCAGGGACAGCGCTGAGTGGCTGGATCTGTGGCTGCCCATCGGAGCGGCTGGTTGACGCGAATAGTGGATCCGGCCACTTCTGGAACACCACGGGCGTGCTCGTGGTGGCTATCCGTATGGATCGGCAGTTGGTGGGCTCGTCGGCAGCTGCCGCGCCGACGGACTCTTGAACAGGCGCGTGGCACCGGCCGTCGCGCAGGGTCGAACGTCTCTTTAGTTACAGCTGCGGCTTGTCACCGTGATGGCGGGCATAGCTTCAGTCCCCCAGTTGCCCGCTGACTCGGCGACATTTTGCGCATTACCCAAACCGGCTGCGCGGAGCGCCTGATTCTCTTAGTGAGATCAGGCGCTTCGCAACAACGGCGTTCCCACGCTAAGGCCAGCGATTACGTACTTACTTCCCGCCGCCGCCCAGGCCTCCGAGGATATCTTTCCCTGCGCCGAGCGGGTCCTTAAGAACCGTGGTAGCGAGTTGGCTGAGGGCTTCCATAAAAAGCCCCCCTTTGCCGCTAGCGGGAGCGCTGCCACTAGCCCCAGCTCCGCCGCCGGTGGGGCTAGTAGAAGTTCCACCAGTGGGAGCGGTCCTGAAGATGGACATGACCGTACGCGCGGGAAGCAACTCTATGTGCTGCGTATCGATCTCGGTGAAGTTCAGTGTGTCAGACATGCAATCCCCCTCACAGAGGCCCGGTGGGCCGGAAAGAACGCCTGATTAAAGGCAGTGCCGCGTTGGCTATACACACCATGGCGAAGAGGAGGTCACCTGACAACCTGTGGATCACCTAACCTTTACATATTTAGCCACCTAACCACGGGGCCAAATTTTTCCGCCAAGTAGTAGGTGTTACGTAGATTTCCAGAGCGGCTACTTACCGTCACTTCGTGGTGGGCTCGGCCCGGTTGCTAATCCCGAGCGCATCGCCGGTGGTGGCGCCGCAGGTGAGCAGGTGCGCACCCGCCGGCCAAGCTGACCGACACAAGAGTTGGCGGCTGTACGAGCAGGTGCCACGTGACCGGAGGCGCGCGCACTACGTACCGATGCTTCGGAGGTACCTAATCAATCGGCAACAGTATTGATACATTTAAAGCGTTACTGCCGGCCCTGCGACGCTATTCCGGAAAGCGACCAACCGGCGATCGGCTCATGCAGCGCGAAGCCATTGGGCGATCCACCCAGCTGGCTGCGCACGAGATGGAGCTGCGTCGCCACCCACGGCGGCCCTTGCCAGGACGCGAGCCGCTGGACCAATGGCCGCAGATCCGCCTCTCCGGTTGCCCGGGCCAGTGTGAGGTGCGGCCGGTACGGGCGGTCCTCCCCCGGCAGCCGGCAGCGCCGAGCGGCGGCCGCCGCCGAACCGGCCAGCCTGCGTAGTCCGTCGCGATCGCCGTGCACGCCGGTCCACAACACCCGGTGTCCGAACCGACCACCGCCGCCGAGGGATAGCGACAGCGGCGGGTGCCGAGCGGCTGCCCGGCTGAGCCGGCGGGTCAGCTCGTCAACGACCTGATCGCTGACCTCGCCCAGGAACACCAGCGTCAGGTGCCACTGCTCTGGGCGGGTCCACCGCAACTGTGCCGCCAGTTCGGGCGCTAGCTCGCGTAACGCAGCTGTGGTGGTTCGCAGTGCGTCGATGACGTCTTCGGGTGGGGTCAGCGCGACGAACAACCGCACGGCCTGATCGTCGCAGGCTCGTGAAGGAGGTATTCGGCGGGCTGGAACCTGCGGGTGGCGCGGCGAAATTGCCAGGTGAAGTCGGCCACAGCGTGGTGTTGTGGCCGTTGGCGTTGAGGTACCAGCTGGCGCACCAACCCTGGTCCACATTGTGCCCCGCATTCGCCGTTGGACGTCGCGGTTGTACGCGGCCTGCGCTTCCGGCCGGACTTTCACCGCGGCGACCCCGGTGCGGTGCAGACACCGCTACCCGCCGGTTGCGCAAGTCGTCGTCCAGATCGCAGCGCGCGGAGCGGAACACCTTTCCCTGAAAGCCCGCCCCGGTTGGTGCTCACCTGCCAGCGACGCCGTGCGTGATCCCAGGCTGCGGCCAGCACCTCGTAACGGAAGCGGATACGCGGCGCCAGCCCGTAGCGCTGCGCGCGGCGCCGTAAGTAGTCCCAGATCTGCTGCTGCCCGGAGAAACTGGCACTCCTGGACGGATTCAGCTCGAACTAAACGAATACAGCGCCGATGGCACGTCACAGGCGCAGCCCGGATAGCGGTTATCTCGCCACGTACCGCCTACGGCGGCGGCCCGTTCCAGCGCCACAAAAATCGGTCATTTCGGCTGCTGGAAGTGGTATCGCCAGGCCCAATCCGGCGAAGCCCGCGCCGATGAGATGACGTGATGGTGGGTCTGCTCACCACGACCGCTTCCAGCTCGATACGGGCCTGCCGGCCGCAACATCCTCGATGTCCAGCGACCCGGAACAACTCCAGCCGACTGGCGTAGCCGCTTAGCGCTGGCCGCTGTAGCCGCGCTATTGACGGACCGAACACGTCCGACCAGTCGGCGCATGAAGGCCGCCGCCGGACGCCGCAGCAGCCGCGCCTGCGCCACCCAACAGTGCTCTGCTGGTAGTCCTTATTCCTAGCGCCGCTGCTTCCTCCGCGGCTGACCACAGCGGACATCGAAATCCGCACAATGCGCAATCCGCAGGTAAACGAGGGGAGATCGACCCCGGTGGCACCCGAATCGCTCGTCGAGGCCCGCGGGACCGCGTTCGGTCCTCGGATCTGGGCCCCTGACACCGTCGAGGTCCTGTCCGCGCCTGATCACCTCGCCCGGGCCGCTGCAAGCGCGCTGGGCTGGGACGGCGTTGTACTGCCGCCGATGGTGTTGCTCGGCCGCCGGGTGGTGGTCGTCGCCCAGCTTCTCGGCGATGTGCACGAGCACCGGATGAGTGCCGGCTGGCTCCCGGTGACCGACCGGGTGTCGGTATCCACCTGGGACTGGCCCGAGATGCGGCATCTCGTGCCGCCGCCCGCGGTGCGCCTGGTCGGAATCATCGCACCCGCACGACACTGGCGTACCGGGCTCACCGGCGCCGCGCCGTTCGCCGGGTTGTGCCCGACCGCGCTGCTGCTGCCGGCGCACATCGCTCGCAACGTGGAATGCCTCACCCACGCCGAGTACTACGGCCCCACCGTGCTGGCCGCTGCCGGCCCCCACGACGTCGACCCTGACGCTGTCGACGTGGTGCACGCCGGGCGCGCCCGGGTGGTCGCGACTACACCGCTGACCACAACCACCCGGTGGGTGCACGAGATGGTCTACGACCGGCTGCTCGCCGTCCGCTGACACCTCCGCCTGACCCACCCATCGGCGCCTTGGTGTCGCCCAGTTAGACACCGCGGCTGCCGGGTTG
>JBHELN010000034.1:0-11027 GCA_046263115.1 Pseudonocardiaceae bacterium
ACCGAATGATGATGTTCAGCAACACCGTCAGCACGATGGAGGCGAGGACCGAGAATAGGATCATCATGAGGCAGCCGGCGGCGCCGCCGAGGGGACGGATGTTCACGCGCGTTAGTCCGGCGCCTCAGCGCTGCCGCGCGGGGTAATCGGTTGCCCGGTCCCCAACGTTGCGCTTTGCCTGCTCGGCACGATCGCTGACCTGGTCCATGGCCGCCCGACTCTCGGCAGTGACCGTTGAAGCGGCGTCCCGGCCCACCGACTTGATCGACTCCACGGCTTGTTGCGCTGGCACGCGCAGGTTATCGGCGACCTCCGAGGCGGCCTTCGTAACCTGCTGCGCCATCGGCTGCACCTGCTTCTCGAGCCGGTCTTTCGCCTGCCTGGCAAGCTCGCGCTCCTTGCGGCTCGACTGGATCAGCGATCCGGCCAACCAGCCGCAGCCGAACGCGATCAGCCCGGCCGCCAGCGGATTGCCCTGTGCCCTGCGCCGGGCCGCCTGTGGTGCCGAGCTGACCGCCTCCACTGCGCTCGACGCAGTCGAGGCAACTGCGTCAGCCGCGCCCGACGCAGTCGAGGTAACCGCCTCAGCTGCGCCCGACACCGCCGACGAGACCGTGCCCGCCGCGCTCGACGCCATCGACGACACCCGGTCGGCTGTCGTCGAAGCAGCCGAGGTCGCCGCGTCACCGACCGTCGACACCGCGTTGTCCGCAGTACCGATGATCTTGTCCTTTACGTTGGCCAGCGTCTGGCGGGTACGGTCGACCCGGCGGGCGACGGCACGGCTCGGGGTCAGTTTCTCGGTCAGCGCGTTGACATTCGCGCTGAGCTCGTTGCGGGTCTGCTCGATCTGGCGGCGGATCTGGTCCGGATCACTGGCCATGGTCATCGTGTGCTCCTATTGCCCGGCAGGGCATCCGGAAGTTCTTTGAGCGTGTCGACGGTGCGTTGCGGCACGGGATGCACCCGCCGCAGCTGGGCACGGCCGATGGCGTAAAGGACGGCGGCGATCAGCGCCCACAGCCCGGCGACGATGAGCGCGGCTCGGCCCGGGTGCATGACGTTCGCCAGGGCCACCCACAGCGCAATCGACAAGAACAGCAGCGTCATGTAGCCGGCGAAACCCGCGCCGCTGAGCGTGCCGGCGGCCTTGCCGCTCTTCACCACTTCCTGTTTGAGCTCCGCAGTCGCCAGTTCGAATTCCTGACGCATGAGAGTCGAGAGGTCTCGCGTCACCTCACCGATCAGCTCACCGATCGAGGCGTCCGCGACTTGGGGGATCTCCGGGGCAGCCCGGACTGCGGGGCTCACCGGGTCCCTCGCCTATCGGCATAGCTGTAGCGGTAGTCGTCGTCCGGGTAACGCGACTCGCGTTCGGTCGGTTCTGACCTCGGCATGGGAACGGTGGGCTCCGAGGACCTCACCTGCTGTGCCGGCGGCATTGCCGGCGCCGCTGAACGATTGTCGTCGGGCTGCCGGGTTGCCGCCAGGCCTGCCCCGGTAAGCCGGCCGGTCACGATCCCCGCCAGCGCCGCACCGATCAGGAATACGCCAGGACGGCGCCGCGCAAACGAGCGCACCTCCTCGAGCAGATCGCCTGGCTCACGGTCATGCAGCCACGAGGCGAACTGATGTAATTGGTCTGCGCCCTGGCGGGTCAATTCTCCCACTGTGTCGGAGTTGCTGTTATGAGCCAACTCCCGCAGCTCGTCGGCGACGGTGGTAAGCCGAAGTGCCACCTTCTGCTGCTGGAACACCGCCTGGTCGTGCAGCTGCTGACGACCCTGCTGCAGCAGGCTTTCGGCCTGTTGCCTGGTCTGCCCGGCCACTTCCTTCGCCTGGTCCACAGCCGTCTGCGCGACATGACCTCCGGCGTCCCGCACCGAGTGGCTGACGCCGGCAGCCTCGTCGCGGACCACATCGCTCGCCGCGACCGAGCCTGATCGCCCGCGCTGTGTCGCAGACTGGGTGCGTCGTTCTTCGGTCACAAACCCTCCCACCCTGATACCCCTGCGTTGCCGCAGAAATACCCCTCAGGCGGGACCTTTAAGCCTTTCAACAGTGCGAACGGGGAAGTGATGGCAGTCTCGTGCGGGTGCTAGTCACTCATCCGATCCCGATACCGCCGACTACGAACCGATTACCAACCAGACTCGCGGTCGGGGCTGGAGGCTTGGGCCCAGAACCGTTGCGGGATCCGGCCGGCCAGCCGGGCGTGCCGACCGGCCTGCACCGCCAACCGCATCGCTTCGGCCATCCGCGGTGGGTCCTCCGCGCGGGTCACCGCCGTGGCGAGAAGCACCGCATCGCAGCCGAGTTCCATCGCTTGGGCCGCCTCTGAGGCGGTGCCGATTCCCGCGTCGAGAATCACCGGCACCGTGGCCTGCGCCACGATCATCTCGATGTTGTGCGGATTGCGAATACCCAGACCGGTACCGATTGGTGAGCCCAGTGGCATCACCGCCGCGCACCCCGCATCGGCCAGCCGGCGGGCCAGCACCGGGTCGTCGTTGGTGTACGGAAGCACGGTGAAACCGTCGTCGACGAGCTGTTCAGCGGCATCGAGCAGCTCGATCGGATCGGGCAGCAGGGTACGGTCGTCGGCGATGACCTCGAGCTTGACCCAGGAGGTCTGCAACGCTTCGGCCCCCAGCTGCGCAGTGAGCACTGCCTCGGCGGCGCTGCGGCAGCCTGCGGTGTTGGGCAGCGGCTCGATGCCGTGCCGCGTCAGGACATCGAGGACGCCGGTGCGCGAGCCGGTGTCCATCCGGCGGATCGCGACCGTGGTGAGCTCGGTCTGCGCGGCAAGCAACGCCCGTTCCAGGACGGCGAGATTGTCCGCGCCGCCGGTGCCCAGAATTAGCCGCGAGCCGAACTCGCGCCCCGCGATGACCAGCGGGTCGTCAGCCATCTGCGTCACCCTCCCTGCACTGCGGTCACCACGTCGACCGATGCGCCGGCCGCCAATGCCGTGCCCGCCCAGCGTGCCCGGGGCACCACGGCGCCGTCGAGGGCCACCGCGACCCCGCGCGGCGGCGCGCCGAGCCGGTCCAGCACGTCAGCCAGCGTGGCGCCGTCGGGCAGGTCCCATGGTTGCCCGTTGACCGTCACCGTCACGACGCGCTCCGCACGCAGAACCGGTCCGGGGCGGCCGGCGTGGCCTCCTGCGGCACGCGCTCATTGCGCAGCAGCGCGACAATCGCATCGGCAGTCAGTGGCGCCAGCAGGATGCCGTGGCGATGGTGGCCGGTTGCGGCCAGCACACCAGGTTCCAGCTCTCCGATCACCGGTAGGTTGTCCGGGCTGCCCGGGCGCAATCCCGCCGCCGCCTCCTCCAGCGCGTATTCCGCAATCGCGGGCAGCACCCGCTCGGCGTCAGTCAGCAACTCGCGGACTCCACCGGCGGTGACCTCGGTATCGAACCCGGCCTCTCGCTGGGTGGCACCGAGCACCAGCCGCCCGCCATCACGAGGCACGAGGTAGCACGTCCGGCCCCCCACGATCGCGCGGACGGTCCGGGATGGTGGCGCCAGGGTGCCGCGGCGGCACCGCAGCCGCAGGATCTCGCCCTTCACCGGCCGGATCACCCGGGCGAGCATCGGATGCAGCGCCGCGCTGTAGGCGCCGGCGGCGAGGACCACCACATCGGCGGCCGGCAGCTGCGTGCACCGATGATCACGGAACTGCACCCCGGCGTGGCGGCAGCCCGCCAGCAACGCGTCGAGCAATGCCCGGTTGTCCACCGATAGGTCCCCGGGGACCGACAACGCTCGGCAGACCTGCGATCCGAGCGATCGCTCAACCTGGCGCACCTGACGGCCGGAGAGCACCTCCACGGCCCGTCCCTGCCGGGACAGCTGCTCGCCGATCCGATCCAGTTCCGCGCGGTCACCAGGATCCACAGCCACCACAAGGGTGCCGCCGGTGCGTAACCGGGGGTCGGTGCCGTCCCTGGCGAGCGCGGCGGCGAAGTCCGGCCAGCGCCGCAGCGACGCCGCGCCCAGTGCGAAGACCTCCGGCTCGACCGGCACGGACTCGGTCACCGGGGCGAGCATCCCGCCGGCGACTCGCGACGCACCCGATCCTGGCGCAGCGTCGTAGACGGTGACCACGAACCCCGCGCACGCCGCGCGCCAAGCGCAACTCAATCCGATGACTCCGGCACCGACCACGGCAACACTGCTATCCAAGACTTCACGCTCCCTGCGCCGGCATGACCCGGATCAGGTTCGACGGTCGGGGTCGCCATGACCCCCTCTCAGCCCGGTGCGGCCCGGGCTCCCGTGCGGACCACTTCCCACCGTACCGCGCCGCCGCCCGGGGTACCGGGCGCTCAAGCGCATAAGCCCCGCGACGGCCGGCTGGAAGGTGCATAAGCATCCAAGAGACCGGCCGGCAGCGGATTAGGGTTGCGGAGGTGGACGGGGATGCGCTACGGAACAGGCTGGACGATGCGCGGTTGTATCTATGTACGGATGCCCGGACGGATCGCGGGGACCTCGCCGAGTTCGCCGACGCGGCACTGGCCGGCGGCGTGGACATCATCCAGCTGCGAGACAAGATCTTGGAAGCGCGTCTCGCGCTTGCCGCCCTCGAGGTGCTCGCCGACGCGTGCCGGCGCCACGGTGCGCTGCTGGCGGTGAACGATCGGGCAGACGTTGCACTGGCCGCCGGCGCGCAAGTGCTGCACCTCGGTCAGGACGACCTACCGGTCAGCTGGGCCCGCCGGATTGTCGGCGACGAAGTACTCATCGGCCGCTCGACGCACGATCCGGCGCAAGCCGCCGCCGCGGCGAACCAAACCGGGGTGGACTACTTCTGCGCCGGCCCATGCTGGCCCACCCCGACCAAGCCGGGCCGCCCTGCCGCCGGCCTGGACCTCATCCGTAGCACCGCGGCAGCACTGCCGGCCCGCCCGTGGTTCGCTATCGGAGGGATTTCGGATCCGCACCGGTTGGAGGACGTGCTGCGAGCCGGCGCCAGGCGGGTCGTGGTAGTACGAGCGATCACCGAGTCCGACGACCCCGCGCAGGCAGCCGCCGCCTTTACGCAGCGGCTGCGATCCGCGCGCTAGCGCTCGCCGGGTCGATAGTCCTCGCGCTAGCGCACGTCCCTGGCTTCCCGGCCGGTTACGAGCGTCAGCCGGTAGGTCTTCAGCACCTCCTGGATCGGCTGAAAGTAGGACTCGCCGCCGAGCAGGCAGCCACCGGATCCACCGGACAGCGTGCCCTGCGCCTCGGTGCCGCTCATGAAGGGTCCTCCGGAGTCGCCGGCCTCGGCACAGACATTGGTCTTGGTGAGCCCGTTGACCACGTCGCCGTGGCCGTAGTTCACGGTCTCTCCGACGGCCTCGACCCGGCCGCAGTGGAAACCGCTGGTAGACCCGGACATGCAAACCGGATCACCCACCGCTGCCGGCGCGCTGCCCACCACGTTGAGGTAACCGCTGTCGGCATCGACATCGTGGGTCTGGTTCCAGGCCGATGAGGCCACCTCGACCAGGCCGAAGTCGTGACCGGGGAAGGAGAACTTGGCAACCGGTCCGATGGGTTGGCCGTCTGGGCCCGACCAGGTGCCACCGAGCTTCGTGCAGTGTCCAGCGGTGATGACATAACGGGTCTGGCCGGAGATGGCGTTGAAACCGATCGAGCAGCGGCCTCCCTCGCTGGTAGTGATCGTGTCACCACCGTGCAGATCGGACAGCGGCACCGGGCGCGCGCTGACGTGCTGGATCCGCACCGCGCGCGTACCGGCGGCGAACGTCCGGGCGGCGTCGTCGTCGGTGGTCGAGACCACCACAGAGTTGGTAGCCGGGTCGACGTACCAGCCCGTCACCGAATCCGGGACGACGTCTGACCGGGAATCCAGCACCGCCATCACCGAATGCAGCATCGGCAGATCGGGCAACGCGGGTGCAGCGGAGGCGGGCAGCGCGATTACAACGCTTAGCACAACGCCCAAAGCGGCGGCAAGGAGCGCACAACGGCGGCTTCCGGGGGGCACGAGTCGAGTCCTCTCGTTCTAGAACCAATCCCCATAGTCCCCGACGGCCACTCCACGCTACGGAACAGTTACTCTACGGTGAAGGCACCAATTGGCGGATTCCATAACCCATACGGTGAGTGTTGATCTCACTACCTGTAGTGTGCGAACGGTAGTCAGGGGCGACGTACTGTGCGCAGCCCTGGATGATCGGCGGGCAACACCCGGACCAGCACCGTGGCGCTCAGCCCGACGCAGGCCGCGACCAGCGGCCAGCTCAACACCAACCGGGCGGCGCCCAGAGCGACGACCGCGCCCATCGCCCACAGCGGGGTGAACACCGCGATCCGGATCAGGTACTGCCCGACCCATACCCAGGAGGCCAGGCAGTACGCACGCAGCAGGGCTGGATCCTGCCGCCATGAGCTGCGCTGCCCCAGAGCGCCGCCCACGATCACGCCGAGCAGCGGCCAGCGGACCAGCACGCTAAGTGCCCAGACCAAAGCGCTCGCGACATTGGACAGCAATTGAGCGAGAAAAAAGTCGGCAGCGCGGCCGGTGTACAGCGCGATCAGCGCCGCCACCGAGACGCCGAGCAAACCCAGCAGCGCGGCGAGCGGGCGATCACCCCGGCGCCGGCGCAACGCGGCCACCGCGGCCCCGGTGGCCAGCGCGGCGCCTGCCCCCCAGCCCAGTGAGTGACCCGAAGCCAGCCATCCCACCACGAACGCGATCACCGGCGCGGTGGCGTCCAGGGCCGCCCGGCGACCACCGAGCACCGCTGCCAGCGTCTGCGGGATATCCGAGGGCGGCACGCCTCCCAGGGTGCCCGATAACCCACAGCACGATGCCGGGCGTCACCGATCACGCCGCCAAGGACGGCGAAGAGCGTCGCGGCAGTAAGAAGGAGAATTGCAGGTTTCCAGGGACGTGGGGGTTCCTCCGGCGCAACGGGGGAATCAACGGGAGGTGTTGCCGGATTCGTGGAACCCCGGCGTGGATGACTGATCGATCTCGAACGGGCGCATATTCCGAGCTACCGTGTTGTTGATCACTGCACAGTCGGTGGAACCTTCGGTGAGCATCACGGCGCGGTCGCCGGGCCCGGAGAAGCGGTTACCTTCCGCGATGACGCCAGGAAAGTTTCGTAGCAAGACAGCTTGGGCACCGTTGACCGCGCAGGTGTTGCCCTCGAAGACGATCGCTGTCTGTCCGGCTGGCGCGTCATGGGCACCGCGATCGTCCGCGGTGGCGATTAGGCACTGCACGTCGACGTTGGTGCAGACGTTATTGGCGATGACGACGTCGTAGGTCGGCGGAGCATCACGGGTGTTGTAGGTCTGAAAACAGTCGGTGTGCGGACCGCCGTGGGGGTAGCCGGCCGCTCTGATGTTCTTGATCGTGTTTCCGGTCAACCGGTGACCACGCCCGAAGAACCGGATGCCGTCGGCGTCGCCCTGGGTGCGCAGCAGCGACTCACTGACCGTGTTGTTCCGGAGAGTGATCCGTTGTCCGGACATCCAGATCCCGGTCCCATCGGCACGGTGAACGATGTTCGACTCGATGATCGTGTCCACGCAGTCCTGGCATTCCAGGCCATCGGCGGTGGCGTTATAGATCACATTGTTGCGGGCGACCAGTCCCCGACCTGTCATGGTCAGACCATCCCCATCTCGCAATGTCAGGCCCTGGATGACGACGTAGTCAGCCTTGACATTCATGCTTCGCATCGTCGCGCCGTCGGCGACGACCGTAATCGGCTGCTGAGGTGTTCCCGAAGTCGTCACCTCCAATTCCGCGTCGGTGAGGCCCCCGCCGCTCAAGCACACGATCCCGCCGGGGCGGACTCGCCCTAGAGCTGCGCTGGCTTGATTGGATTCGGTGACCCGGTTGACGCACTGCGGTGGGAGTGGACCCACCTGATGGGAAGGGGGTGGACCACTGGGCAGTGGTGGGCCGGGAGCATCCGCGCAACCACCGATGATCAACGTCAGACTGATCATCGTGGCGAATAGGCCGGTGATGTATCGGATGCTTACCGCCTTCTTCCGCGTCGCGAAGCGCAAACCGCGCATCCTCGGTCGGCTCACGCTGAGATGAGAGCGTTGGCGGGTCGCTGCAGCGCCCTGGCTCGGTCAAGCGCGCTGACACTCGCGGCGCAGAGCAGACCGATGCCGGCGAGGGCCAGCCAGGGCAGCGCTGGGATGCTAGCTTCTCTGCCCTGATGTAGTGCGGTGCCGGTGAGCAAATTCCCGAGCATGATCCCTATCTCGCCACGGTGTTGTACACACCGTAATGGGTAGTCATCAGCGCGTTACCGCCAGTCCGGTCTTGTCGCCGAACGGCGGAACAACGTTCCCCTGCCCGCCCCGGCCGCAGCGGCGATCTGGTCCGTCGGACGGGGCGGTGGCCACCCGGCTGGAGCATCTCGGCTACCGCAATGTCCGCAACTACCGGGCCGGGATTCAGGACTGGCTCGACACCGGCTTGCCCACTGAGGCAGATCGCGGCTAACGCACCGCCCGGCCTCGACTCGTGACCGAGAGCACACAATGCATTCATGCATCTCCGAGCAGGCGGAGACGCAAGCCGATCAAACCCCACGGACGCTACGGTAGGGCAGGTACGCCTGCCCTACCCCAATTGAGGCCCTCCATGACAGTGACCTCAGATCCCCCGCAGATCCCAGACACCACCCGACTGCTGCACGACCTCGAACCGGTGGTCACCGAGAACCTTGATCGACACCTGGCCGCCGCCAAGGAGTGGATGCCGCACGAGTACGTCCCCTGGAGTCTCGGTCGCGACTACGCCGACCTCGGCGGCGAGCCCTGGGACCCCGAGCAGTCGCGGCTTTCGCCGATCGCCCGGACCGCGCTGGAGGTCAATCTCCTCACCGAGGACAACCTGCCCAGCTATCACCGGGAGATCGGGCGCACGTTCGGGCGCGACGGCGCGTGGGGAACCTGGGTGCATCGGTGGACCGCCGAGGAGGGCCGGCACGCGTACTGCATCCGCGACTACCTGCTGGTGACCCGTGGGGTCGACCCGGTGGAGCTGGAGCGGGCTCGGATGCAGGTCATGCAGACCGGTTACGACACCCGGGAAGCGCCGTTGCTGCGCATCCTGGCCTACGTCTCCTTCCAGGAGCTCGCTACCCGCATCTCGCATCGCAACACTGGACGCCACGCCGGAGATCCGATCGCCGAACGACTCCTGACCCGGGTGTCCACTGACGAGAACCTGCACATGGTCTTCTACCGCAACCTCGTCAAAGCTGCCCTCGACATCTGCCCGGGGCCAGCCCTGCGCGCGATCACCGACGAGGTCGTCGACTTCGCTATGCCGGGTATCGTCATCCCCGGCTTCGCCCGTAAAGCTGCGCAGATCGCCAAAGCCGGCATTTACGACCTCCGCATCCACCACGATGAAGTGATCTTGCCCCTGCTGCGGCATTGGGCGGTGTTTGACCTGGAGGGCCTCGACGCAGAGGGCGAGAAGGCCCGGATCGAGCTTGCTGAATTCCTCGCCCAGCTGGACCGGCAGGCCAGCCGTTTCGCTGAACGCCGCGCGCAGTCCCAGACGCGGGTTGCGGCGCAGCAGTAACCCGCGCCTGGGACTTGGCGCAAGAGCCTTACCGGTACCACCAGCGGTGTTAAGACCGCTCCGATCACCAGTGTGGAAGCGGTAGCAACACTTCCGAAGACTGGGCACAGCTGGCTGAAGGTATCAGCGAGCGCGCGCGCTGCCTCTAATCCGTAGAAGGGGAATGCGATCCCCGACCAGCCACGGGGTAACGCGGACAGATTGGTGCACCGATGACCACAGCCGTTTCCCGCAACGCCAAGGACCCGTTCACCGCTACCGGCGCGGGTGAACGTCACGCCGCCTACGCGGCCCTGGCCGCCACGGGTCCGGTGCACCGGATCACCCTGCCCACCGGTGACCGGGCCTGGTTGATCACCGGCTACCACGAGGCCCGCCAGGCGCTGCACGACCGGCGGCTGGTCAAGAGCGAACAGGTACTGACCACCACCGGCCGGAGCGTGGTAGCACCTGACGTGGCCGCCACGATGACCAGGCACATGCTCAACAACAACCCCCCAGACCACACCAGGCTGCGCCGGCTGGTCACGGCAGCGTTCACCCCCCGCCGCGTTCAGCAACTCGCGCCGCGTATCCAGCAGATCACCGACGAGCTGCTTGGCGCAATGACCGGCGCGGCGCAGGTCGACCTGATCGACTCGTTCGCCTACCCGCTGCCCATCACGGTGATCTGCGAGTTGCTCGGTGTGCCGGCCCAGCGCCGCTCGGAGTTTCATGACTGGTCTTCCGTCGTGGTCACCGGGGTGCTGGCCGGCCCGGAGGTATTCAAAGCGGCGACCGCAGCAATGGTGTGCTTCCTGCGTGAGCTGGTTGTGGCCAAGCGCGCTGCCCCTGCCGATGATCTGCTCTCCGCGCTGGTTGCGGTCCGTGACGGGCCAGACCAGTTATCGGAGGACGAGCTCGCCTCGATGGCCTTCCTGCTGCTCGTCGCCGGCCACGAAACCACGGTCAACTTGATCGGCAACGGGGTTCTCGCGCTGCTCACCCACCCGGAGCAGCTGGCACTGCTGCGGGCCCAACCGGACCGGCTAGGCGCCGCGATCGAGGAGTTGCTGCGCTTCGACGGCCCGCTGCAGGTGGCGACATTGCGGCTGACCACGGAACCGATAGTTCTCGGTGAGGTCACCATCCCGGCCGGGGAGATCGTCCTCGTCGGCCTGCTCGCCGCCAACCGCGGTCCGGCCTGCATTCCCGAGCCAGACACGCTGGACATCACCCGCAGGCACAACCCGCACCTGGCCTTCGGCCACGGCATTCACCACTGCCTGGGCGCACCGCTGGCCCGGCTGGAAGGCCGCATCGCGCTGGGCAGCCTGCTCGCCCGCTTCCCGAGGCTGCGCCTGGCCGTGCTGCCCGGGGAACTGACCAGGCGACCCGGTGTGCTCATGCACAGTCTCGCCGCGCTTCCCGTCATCCTGGAGTGACGCGCGGCTGACGGC
>JBHELN010000035.1:0-19800 GCA_046263115.1 Pseudonocardiaceae bacterium
GGCGATGTTCGGTGATCCAACGCTCCACCACGTTGGCGACCGCTATTAACCGCGCGCCCAGGTCGACATCCGGTGGCGTGTGCACGACATCGACCGCCACGCAGGTGACCGCCCGCCCGGCCCCGCCGTCGACCACGCCCAACCCGCAGCGGGTGAGCCCGGGGTCCACGGCTAGTACCCGCACCACACCCCCCACCCAAACAGACGTTCGAACCCTACACCACGCTCGTGAGCGATCCGTGCATTCAGCGGGCTCAGCGTGGCTAACAGTGCGCCGATACCCCGCTGAGCCCCGCTGGCTGGGAGAAGATCAACCAACTTCGGCGAGGACGTCGTCGGGGACGTCGAAGTTGGCGTAGACGTTCTGCACGTCGTCGCAATCCTCTAGGGCGTCGATGAGTTTGAACACTTTGCGGGCGGTGTCGGCATCCAGCGGGGTGCTCGCCGAGGGCAGGAAGCTCGCGTCAGCGGAGTCGTAGTCGATCCCCGCTTGCCGCAGTGCGGTGCGCACGGCGATCAGGTCCGTTGCCTCCGAGACGACCTCGAAGGATTCACCCAGGTTGTTGACCTCTTCGGCGCCAGCGTCGAGCACTGCGGCCAGTACGTCATCCTCGGAGACGCCCTGCTGCTGGGGCACGATCACCACGCCTTTGCGGCTGAATAAGAACGACACCGATCCCGGATCGGCCATCGTGCCGCCGTTTCGCGTCATTGCAGTGCGGACCTCGGAGGCCGCCCGGTTGCGGTTGTCGGTCAGGCACTCGATGAGCAGGGCCACCCCGCCGGGTCCGTACCCCTCATACATGATCGTCTGATAGTCGGCGCCGCCGGCGTCGGCACCGGAGCCGCGCTTGACGGCACGCTCGATGTTGTCGGTGGGCACCGATGTCTTGCGGGCTTTCTGGATCGCGTCGTACAGCGTCGGGTTGCCCTCCGGGTCACCGCCACCGGTGCGCGCCGCCACCTCGATGTTCTTGATCAGTTTTGCGAAGAGCTTGCCGCGCTTGGCGTCGACTACGGCCTTCTTGTGCTTGGTGGTCGCCCATTTCGAATGGCCGCTCATAGCTGCTCATACTCCTCTTGATCACGTGCCGGTCTCACCTGCACGCTCCCACCCGGGACCGCCGGACCATCTCGCAAAAGAGCTGGTGCACCCGCCGATCACCGGTCAGTTCCGGATGGAACGCGGTGGCCAGCACGCACCCCTGCCGAACCGCCACGATCCTACTGGCCGCGCTGCCGGCAGCGGGCACGTCGGGCACCCTGGCCAGCACCTCGACGCCGGGGCCGACCTGCTCCACCCAGGGAGCGCGGATGAACACCGCGCGGATCGGATCCCCGGGTACGCCGGCGAAGTCGAGATCGGCCTCAAAGGAGTCGACCTGGCGACCGAAGGCGTTGCGGCGCACCACCACATCCAGCGCTGCGAGTTGCTGCTGATCAGCCGCGCCGTCGAGAATCTCGCGGCTCAGCAGAATCATCCCCGCGCAGGCGCCGTAGGCCGGCATGCCCTCAGCCAGCCGGGTCCGCAGCGGTTCCATCAAGTCGAACGCGATCAGTAGCCGGTTCATGGTCGTAGACTCGCCGCCGGGCACGATGAGCGCGTCCACTCCAGCGAGCTCCGCCGGTCGCCGTACCAGCGTGCTGCGCAGACCGCACTCGCCGATTGCACGCTGGTGCTCCCACACATCGCCCTGCAGCGCCAGCACGCCCACAACTGGACCGTTCTCAGGCACGGTATCCAGGGTAGGCGCGCGGGTGCTGCTGCGCGGTTGCCGCGGTGTCCAGCCGGGTACATCCCCGCAGTGATGGACCGCACCGAACTACCCATTCCCGATTACGACCACCTGCCCGTAGGCAGCCTTGCGCACCGCATCCGTTCGTTGCCGGCGCCCGACCTCCGGCGGTTGCTCGATCACGAGCAGGAACACGGCAACCGATTGGCCGTGGTGCAGTTGCTCACGCAGCGCCTGCACGATCTGGAATCCGGACAGGCCATGCCATCGCCGGGTGATCCGGCAGCCGAGCGGCCCGAGCACGCCCCGCCGCCGGCGGGCGGGTCGGCGGATAATCCTGCGGTATCGCCGGCGAACAATCAGCCGCTGCGCCACGGCGTGGCGGCGCAGACCCCGAACCGCGACATCCGCGCGCGGTAGCGCGAATGTAGGCGGCTTCCATCCATGGGAACCGCCCGGATGATGAGTTGAAAGTGTACTGTGGCCGTGCAGATCTGCCCGACCACTGCACGTTGCAGCGATCTTTGCACGGCAAGGCAAGCAGCCAGGTATTGCGTCAGGCTTCCAAAAACCATGGGCTGGTGTAGGCGATCGCATTATTGTTTGCGGGATGGTTGGCCGGACCTGGAGTGCTGTTGGGTGCCTCGGGGTCGGCTATCCGTAAAACTGTCCAGTGACCGTCGTCAATGTTCATCGGCACGGTGAATCGGGTGACGTCACCGCAACACACCTCGATTACGTCGACCACGGCCGGTACCGGCAGATCCGGGCGCAACACTTGAGCCTGCAACTTGCGGCCCGCCCATCCACGCCCACCCTCGACATCGAGCATGAATTCGACAGGCCCATCGGTGTGCCGCAGCACTGATCCCATGCGCAGCCCGCCGGCCGTGGCATCGACCCGCAGACCGGCGACCCGGGTGGCAAAGAACCGCCGGGCCCGTAACGCCTCGGCGACTCCGGTGCGGCTGTGCTCGGTCACCCACAGCCCGGTCCGGCCGGTAGGCCCTGAAAATCCCCAGTTCGGACCGTGCTCGTCGCTGACTCCGAGCAGCCCGGTCCGCCAGCCCGCGTTCAAACAGGCGACCAGTGGAGAGATACGGCCCGCCGCGACACCTTCAAAAAGGTAGTCGTCGGTACGGTTGAACATCTCCAGGCTGACTACCTGGTCGGCGACCGCCGGTGCGTAATGGAAATCGGCGAACCGGCCGTCCTCCCGGCCGGGGTGGTTGAAACCGGCCAACCCAGCGGTGGCGCGGATGCCGTTGTGCCGGCCGACGCGGTGTAGCCAGCCATACAGCCCGTCCATCGCCCCATGCGTTGCGACATCGGTGAAGTCGTCGGTGAACCAGGCGTTGACGTGTCCCAGCTGGGGGTGCGACCACTCGAAGCCGCGGATCGCGATGAACTCCCCGGGCCGGTCATGCGCGTCGGCGAGTTCCCCGGTGCGCCGCCAACCGGCGCGGTCCAGCCCGATCCATGGCGTACCACCTCTGCCAGTGCCCTCGAGGGTGGCGCCCCGGATCGCGTGATCGGTGAGCGCTGCGATGTCCAGGCCGGCGTCGCGCATCGACGGAAAAGCCGCCTCCGGATCACCCGCACCGTCAGACAGCAGCGTGTGGTTGTGCAAGTCGCCGTGCAGCAATACGGTGCCGCGGCTGATCTGGGACTGCCGGACGGCCCCGCCTTCAGGTCCCGGGGTACGTAACCGCGCCGCCAGGTCCATAGTCCGGGCCGCTGAGAGCAGCAGCGCCTCAGCGTCAGCAGCATCCTGCCCGGGGATCACCAGCCGCGCTGGGCCAGCCGCTGCCCGTTGGGCAGGTCGCCGAGATTGATTCCGACCATTGGTTCGCCCAACCCTCGGGATACCTTCGCGACCATCTCCGGGTCGTCGTGGAACGTGGTTGCTTTGACGATCGCCTCCGCTCGCTTGGCGGGGTCACCCGATTTGAAGATGCCCGAACCGACGAAGACCCCCTGGGCGCCGAGCTGCATCATCATCGCCGCATCGGCCGGGGTGGCGATCCCCCCCGCAGTGAACAGCACCACCGGCAACGCGCCGGCCGCGGCAACCTCTCCGACCAGCTCCTGTGGAGCAGCCAGCTCCTTGGCGGCCGCCGGCAACTCCTCAGGGGCCATCGTGGTCAGGGTGCGGATCGCCGCGCGGATCGAGCGCATGTGCCGGGTGGCCTCGACGACGTTGCCAGTCCCGGCCTCGCCCTTGGAGCGGATCATGGCAGCTCCTTCGGAGATCCGCCGCAGAGCTTCACCAAGATTGGTGGCACCGCACACGAACGGCACCGTGAACGCGAACTTGTCGATGTGATGAGCCTCATCGGCCGGGGTCAACACCTCGGACTCGTCGATGTAGTCGACGCCGATCGCCTGCAAGACCTGCGCCTCGACGAAGTGGCCAATGCGGGCTTTGGCCATCACCGGGATGGACACCGCATCCATGATCGACTCGATGATGTCCGGATCGCTCATCCGAGCGACACCGCCCTGGGCGCGGATATCGGCGGGAACCCGCTCCAGCGCCATCACGGCCACCGCCCCCGCGTCCTCGGCGATCCGCGCCTGTTCCGGCGTGACCACATCCATGATCACGCCGCCCTTGAGCATCTCGGCCATCCCGCGCTTCACCCGTGCGGTGCCAATCCGGCGCTCAACGGTCCTGTTGTCGGCTGGCACGGTAAATTCGCTCCTCACGGCAGTGGCATAAAACAGCAGTGGCATATAACGGCAGTGGCACGGAACGGTAAGGGCACCAACCAGCCACGGGTACCTCGCACCGATCGTACGTCGGGGCTGGTGTCGGCGTCGCGGATGAATGCCGTCGGGGGGTTGCCTCGACCGGCGCACCGGTGTGAGATCGACCACACGATCCGGACAGCTGAGGGTGGGAGTTCATGGGCATCAAAGGCAGCGGCGAGCGCGCCGATTCGGCCTTGGCGGCACAGGACCCGGCGGTAATCCGCAACGTGGCCCTGGTAGGGCCATCCGGCGCGGGGAAAACGACATTGGTGGAGGCGTTGCTCGCAGCCAAGGGCGTGATCAGCCGCGCAGGGACGGTCGCGGACGGCACCACCGTATGCGACCACGACCCCGCCGCAGTGCGCCAGCAACGGTCGGTGACCCTGGCCATCGCGCCGCTGCAGCATGCCGGAGTCAAGATCAATCTTGTGGACACCCCCGGTTACGCCGATTTCCTGGGCGAGCTACGCGCCGGGCTGCGCGCGGCGGACTCGGCCCTGTTCGTGATCTCCGCCGGGGAGGACGTCGACCCCTCCACTGTCGCGCTGTGGCACGAGTGTGCCGAGGCCGGGATCCCGCGCGCGGTCGTGGTGAGCCGGCTGGACAACCCGCGGGCCGATCTGGACAGCGTCACTGCCGCCTGCCGGGCGGCCTTCGGCGACGGGGTGCTGCCGCTGTACCTGCCGGTGCGCGACAAGTCCGGCGCGGTGACCGGTCTGGCAGGGCTGCTGTCCCAACGGCTGTTCGACTACAGCAACGGGTACCCGCCTGCCGAAGCCGGGTTGGATAGCGAGATAGGCAGCGCTGTAGACGAAGACGAGTTCGCGGTGGCGCGCAACGAGCTCATCGAGGGCATCATCGCCGAGAGCGAAGACGAGTCCCTGATGGAGCGTTACCTCGAGGGTGACGATCTTGACGTCAACGTCCTGATCGACGATCTGGAGACCGCTGTCACCCGTGGCACTTTCCATCCGGTGATACCAGCATGCGCGCACACCGGCGTGGGGCTTGCGGAAATCCTCGAAGTGCTCACCGGCGCTTTCCCTTCCCCGGTACAGCGGACCCCACCTCCAGTGACCCGTCCGGATGGGTCACCGCATCCTGCGGTGGCGGTAGATCCTGCCGCGCCGCTGGTTGCGGAGGTGGTACGCACCACTGTGGATCCCTATCAGGGCCGGGTATCGCTGGTGCGGGTGTTCTCCGGAACCTTGTACCCGGACCGTCCCGTGCACGTCTCAGGGCACGGGTTGGCGGACCGCGGACACGACGATCATGACGTCGATGAGCGGGTGTCGCACATATACAGCCCGCTGGGCGGCACGTTGAACGAAGTCCCACACTGCGTGGCCGGTGACCTCTGCGCGGTGACCAAGGTAGTCTCCGCCGAAACCGGGGACACCCTGTCTGCACCCAACGACCCCCTGCTGGTGGCGCCGTGGACGATGCCGGAGCCGCTGCTGCCGGTGGCGGTGGTGGGGCGCAGCCGCAGCGACGAGGACGCCCTGGCCCGCGGACTGGGCCGATTGGTGGCCGCTGACCCGACCCTGCGGTTGGAACGTAACGCCGAGACTCATCAGATGGTGCTGTGGTGCACGGGTGAGGCACACGCCGACGTCGTGCTTTCCCGGCTACGCGCCGCGGGCGCCGATGTGGACACCGAGCCAGTGGTGGTGCCGTTGCGGGTAACCTTCGCCGGCCCCTCCAAGGGACACGGTCGGCATGTCAAGCAGTCCGGCGGGCACGGCCAGTACGCGGTGTGCGACATCGAGGTGGAGCCACTACCCCGTGGGTCCGGGTTCGAGTTCGTGGACAAGGTGGTCGGGGGGGCAGTCCCGAACCAGTTCATCCCGAGCGTGGAGAAGGGCGTCCGGGCCCAGATGGAGCGCGGCCTGTCCAACAACGGTTTTCCGCTGGTGGACCTGCGCGTCACCCTCGTCGACGGCAAAGCGCACAGCGTCGACTCCTCCGATGCTGCGTTCCAGACCGCCGGATCGCTGGCGCTCAAAGACGCGGCGGAGAAGGGCAGCGTGGTGACGCTCGAACCGATCGACGACGTGGAAGTGCGGATGCCCGAGGACCACCTGGGCACCGTGCTGGGCGACCTGTCCAGCCGGCGAGGTCGGGTACTGGGCACCGAGACCGACCAAGCCGGCCGGATGCTGGTCCGTGCCGAGGTGCCCGCAGCCGAGCTGCTCCGCTACGCCGTCGACCTGCGCGGGCTGACATCGGGGACCGCCGTGTTCACCCGGCGGTTCTCCCGCTATGCCCCGGCACCATCCAGTTCGAGCCCGTAAGCCGGCAGCGCGGGTTCGACAATCTCGAAATAGTGGGGCAGCGGCGCGGTGCCGGCCAGCCGGAACCAGCGCACCAGGCGGCGTGAGCGCAACGCGAGGGTGTCTCGCACCGCGTCGTTGTATACCCGCCGGGCAATCACCACGGCCTGCTCCGCGTCGGCCAATCGGCTGGCGCAGGCGCATTCGAGTCCGCACCGGTCGAGCACCGAAAGCGCGCGGCCGAGCTCGTTTTCGAGCTCCTCCCGAGCCGGGGGCCCCGCGACCAGCGCCGCGTGCGCGGCCCGGCGCAGCGCTGCGTATCCGTGCAGCGCGCTGGCTGCTACCGCCCGCCGGTGTAGGGCGGCGTCGAGCGCAGCCCATGCGGCGTCGGTCCGCACATGCAACCGGTCCAACCGCGTCGCCGCTCGCATCGCTCCCGCCGCGGCGCCCAGCAGCCCGGCGGTCACCGCAACCCAGGCAATTCGCACCGGGTGACCCTAGCCAGCCCGCTACCGGCTGCGTACGGCGCCGGGTCCGGACTTCAACCGGCGCGGGTCGGCGGCCACCGCGCTCTGGTAGACCTGGAGCACCCGGCGGGCGACTACCGGCCAATCCCACATCGCCACCCGCCGGCGGCCGGCGGCGGCCAGCGCGGCGCGCCTGGCCGGATCGTCGAGCAGGCCGTCGAGTGCCGCGGACAGCGCGTCCGGTGATCCAGCCGCCACCAGCACGCCGGCCTTGCCGTCGTCGAGCACGCGACGGAACGCATCGAGGTCGCTGGCCACCACCGGGGTGCCGGCGGCCATCGCCTCGGTGAGCACGATGCCGAAGCTCTCCCCCCCGAGGGCCGGCACGCACAGCATGTCGACGCTGGCCAACATAGCCGCCTTGCCCTCGTCGCCCAACGGACCCAGCACCCGGATTCGGGATGCCAGCGCCGGACCCGCCGCGCGCTGTAGTGCTTGCGCGTCGCCGCGGCCCACCACCAGCAGCTGCAGCTCCGGTCGGGTCTGGATCAACGTTCGCAGGGCCGCCAGTAACACCGGCATGCCCTTGCGCGGCTCGTCGAAGCGGCCCACGAAGCCGACCGTGCCCGCGCTTCTCGGGTACCCGGCCAGGGGTCGCGCAGCGGAGAACTGCGAGACGTCGACCCCGTTGGGAATCTCGACCGCGTCCCCGCCAAGGTATTCGACGTGCACCCTTCTGGCTAGCGGTGAAACCGCGATCCGCGCGGTGATCTTCTCCATGGTGGGCTGCAGCAGTGCCTGTGCTGCTGCCAGCGCCCGCGAGCGGGTGGTTGCAAAGTGGAAGGTCGCGACGACGGGCACCTCGGCCAGCGCCAGGGCGATCAACGACAGGCTAGGCGCGACTGGCTCGTGCAGGTGCAGCACGTCGAAGTCGTGGTTATGCATCCAGCGCCGGGCCCGGTTGGCGGCGACCGGGCCGAATGCCAGCGGAACAACCGATCCGTTGTATGGCACCCGGATGCCCCGCCCAGCCGGGGTGACGAACTCCGGCAATGCAGGTACCGGCTTGGACCCGTTGGGGGTTCCCACCGGGGCAAGCACCTGAACGTGGTGCCCGAGGTCGCGCAGGCCCTGCGCCAGTCCCAGCACATGCGCCTGCACCCCACCCGGCGCGGTGAGCGAATACGGGCAGACCATCCCGATTCTCAACAAGATTCCTGCTATCCCGCGTCGCGAAGGTGGGTGGCGGGCAGATCATCGATCCACAGCGGTTGCAGCATGTGCCAGTCCTGGGGGTGTGCCGCGATATCGGTGGCGAAGCAGTCCGCCACCGTTTGGGTGGCCTGGCGCGCCGCTGCCCGGTCCGGCACGGGTACCGGCGGGTGACAGCGGATACCCCAGCCTTCCGGGGTGAACCAGCAGCCGATCACCAGCAGCGTGGCTCCGGTAGCGGCGGCCAGCCGAGCCGGCCCCAGCGGCATCCGGGCGGCGGCGCCGAAGAAGTCCACGGTCATGCCGACGCCGGTCAGGTCCCGATCGCCGAGCAGGCATACCACGCCGCCCGCACGAAGCCGGCGCAGTAGCCGTGGGATCGGATTACCGGCCCCGGTCAGCGGGACGATGTCGAATCCCAGTGAGGCGCGGTAATCGACGAAACGCTGGTAAAGTGCCTCGGGTGCCAGTCGCTCCACCACGGTGCTGAACGTTCCGCGCCGCCGGACCAACCATAATCCCGCCATGTCCCAGTTGCCGGTGTGCGGCAGCACCACCACGACTCCACGGCCGGCGCTCAGCGCGTTGTCCAGATGCTCGACTCCGTCCATGGCGCCATCTAGCCGATCCACCAGCGCGGCATGGTCGGCCCACGGCAGCAGGAAAACCTCTTGCCAGTACCGGGCGTATGAGCGCAGCCCCTCGCGGACCAGCGCGTCGAGGTCGGCAGGACAGGCATGCGGAACCACCCGGGTGAGGTTTCGGCGCAGCTGGCGGGCACCGGGGCCGTCCCGATGGGCGGCCAGGTCCGCGCCGGCGCGAAACGCTCGGGTGGCCAGCTCATCCGGAGCAAAGCGCAGCAACCGCCATCCCGCCGCGTACCCGAGGTCGACTAGTCTGCTCACTTCTTACCTGGTCTCGCGATCCCATGCGCTGCGCCGCACCGCCGCCATCCGCTGTAGCACGGTCACCATTTGTGCACCGGCGACCAGCCACAACGCGACATCGAGCGCGAAAGGAACACCGAGGCCGGTCAGGCCGGCGCCCAGCAAAGTAATGATGTAGCGCTCCGCGCGCTCGACCATCCCGCCGTCCGCACGAAGGCCGCTGGCTTCCGCGCGGGCCTTGATGTAGGAGATTACCTGGGCGCTCACCAGGCACAGCAGCGCCGCGGCGGCCAGCAGCCGATCGTCGGCGACCACAAAACACCACCAGGTCAACCCGGCGAACAGTGCACCGTCAGCGATCCGATCGCAGGTGGCGTCCAGCACGGTGCCCCATGGGGTACCGGATCCGCGAGCCCTGGCGACCGCCCCGTCGAGCACATCGAGAAGCACGAACACAGTGATGGCGATGGTGCCGGTCACCAGGTAACCGAGGGGGAACAACCACAGCGCAGCGGCCACCGTCCCCACTGTGCCGATGATCGTGATGGTGTCGGGCCCGATACCGGCCCGGACCAAGCGGGCACCCACCGGTTCGATGAACCGGGAGACTGACGCACGGGCGAAGATGTTGAGCATCGCGCGGCTACCGCGTGCGGGCGACGGGTGGGCCGCCGCCGGCGAGCATCGGACCGGACACCATCTCCCAGCACCACCTCTCGCATCCCGAGCCGGTTGGTGTCATCACCAGCGCACCGGCAAAGACGACGCAGTCAGGACAGTTGTTTCCATGCCTCCACCAGCAGCGTATGAGTCTCGGCTAGCAGCTGGGGCAACACCTTGGTGCCGCCCACGACCGGCATGAAATTTGCGTCCCCGCCCCACCGGGGCACCACGTGCTGGTGCAGATGCGCGGCGATACCGGCCCCGGCGATGGAGCCCTGATTGATCCCGATGTTGAATCCATGCGGGGCGGCCGCGCGACGGGCCGCGAGCATGGCCTGCTGGGTGAAGGTGGCCAGTTCAGTGGTCTCCTGGATGGTCAGATCCGGGTAGTCGGCGACATGCCGGTAGGGCACCACCATCAGGTGGCCGGGATTGTATGGATAAAGGTTGAGCACCGCATAGACAGTGGCGCCACGGGCGATCACCAGAGCCTCGGCGTCGTCCATGGTGATGATCCGGCAAAACGGGCAGGGCCCGCCACCGGCCTGCGGTCCAGCCTTGCCCTCCTGCTTGATGTAGGCCATCCGGTGTGGCGTCCACAGTCGCTGCCAGGCATCCGGCGCCCCGACCCCGTCCTGGCTCACGACGGTCCTATCGGCAGCTCCGCAGCACTGGGCGAACGGTTCTCCCGCCGGGCCACCCAGCCGGTGATGGCGCTGACCGCGTCTTCGATTGCTACCCCGTTGATCTGGCTGCCGTCGCGGAACCGGAAGGACACCGCACCGGCCTCCACGTCCTTGCTCCCGGCGAGCAGCAGGAAGGGCACCTTCTGCGTGGTATGGGTGCGAATCTTCTTCTGCATCCGCTCGTCCGAGGCGTCCACCTCAACGCGGATTCCGCGCGCCCTCAGCGCCTTTGCGACCTGCTGCAAGTGCTCGATGTGCTCGTCGGCGATGGGGATCCCGACTACCTGCACCGGCGCCAGCCATGCCGGGAACGCGCCCGCATAATGTTCGGTGAGTATCCCGAAGAACCGTTCGATCGAACCGAACAGCGCCCGGTGGATCATGTAGGGACGCTGCCGGGAACCGTCCTTCGCGGTGTATTCCAGCTCGAAGAGATCCGGCTCCTGGAGGTCGACCTGGATTGTGGACAGCTGCCAGGTCCGCCCCAGCGCGTCCTTGGCCTGCACAGAAATCTTGGGTGCGTAAAAGGCCGCCCCGCCAGGGTCGAGCACCAGCTCTAGCCCGCTGGCTTCGGCGGCCTGGCGAAGCGCGTCGGTCGCCTCCTGCCACTGCTCGTCGCTGCCCACGTATTTCTCGTCGTCACGAGTGGACAGCTCCAGGTAGAAATCGTCCAGCCCGAAGTCCCGCAGCAGGTCGAGTACGAAACTCAGCAGCGAGCGGATCTCGCCCTGCAGCTGCTCGGGCGTGCAGTAAATATGCGCATCGTCCTGGGTCATCCCGCGCACTCGGGTCAGGCCATGGATTACGCCGGACTTCTCGTACCGGTACACCGATCCGAATTCGAACAGCCGCAGAGGCAATTCCCGGTAGGACCGCCCCCTCGAGCGGTAGATCAGATTGTGGAACGGGCAGTTCATCGGTTTGAGGTAGTAGTCCTGGCCGGGTTTGCGCACCGTGCCGTCCTCGGCGAGTTCCTCGTCGAGGTGCATCGGGGGGAACATGGAGTCGGCATACCAGTCCAGATGCCCGGATGTCTCGAAAAGCTGACCCTTGGTGATATGCGGCGAGTTGACGAACTCGTAGCCGGCCTCCTCGTGCCGGCGCCGGGAGTAGTCCTCCATTACCCGCCGCACGGTGCCGCCGCGCGGGTGGAATACCGGCAGTCCCGAGCCGATCTCGTCGGGGAAACTGAACAGATCCAGCTCGACACCGAGCCTGCGGTGATCGCGCCGCTGTGCCTCGGCGAGAAGATCTAGATGCCGCTCCAGCGCCTCCGTTGATTCCCACGCTGTGCCGTAGATCCGCTGCAGCTGCGGGTTTCGCTCGCTACCCCGCCAGTACGCGGCCGCGGTCCGCATCAGCCGGAACGCCGGGATGTGCCGGGTGGTCGGCACGTGCGGGCCCCGGCACAGATCACTCCAGACGGTGTCACCGGTGTGTGGATGCACGTTGTCATAGATCGTCAGCTTCCCTGCGCCGACCTCCATGACCTCATCAGAGTCGAGGCCGGTATTCGAGCCGGCACCTTTGAGATCGATCAGTTCCAGCTTGTACGGTTCATCCGCCAGTTCGTGTTTCGCCTCGCTCACCGATCCGAACACCCGCCGCGAGAATCGCTGACCGGATTTGATGATCTTGCGCATCGTCTTCTCGAGGTCCGCCAGGTCCTCGGGCGTGAACGGCCGTTCGACGTCGAAGTCGTAGTAGAAACCGTCGGTGACCGGCGGACCGATGCCCAACTTGGCCCCGGGGAAGTGCTGTTGGACGGCTTGGGCGAGCACGTGCGCGCACGAGTGCCGGATGACGTTGCGCCCGTCGGGGCTACTCGCTGCGACGGCTTCGACGTCGGTATCGCGGTCTGGTACCCAGGTGAGATCGCGCAGAGCGCCTTGATCATCCCGAGCGACCACGACCGCGTCCGGTCCAGTGGTGGGTGCTCCCCCGTCGCGCAGAGCCGCTCCCGCGGTGGTCCCAGCCGGCACCGTTACGCGCACGGCGGGCTGGACGGGTGAGGACGGCGCGATCACAAGAGCTCCTCGGCGATACAGCGACGGCGATTGACGTTGTCGATGCTATCGAGGCTATCGAGGCGGTCGAGCTGCCGGGTGATTACCCCACTGCGAGCAGCGCCGCAGGAGCCCGATCGCACGATTTACCCATCGGTTTAGACGGCACTTGTCAGTGGGTATGGCTGGGTGTGAGGTCGTATGGCGTCCGGGGGTATGGCAACCGCAGACGATGCGGTGGTCGACACCGCCTATCCGCTGCTAGCGCAAGCTCGCAGCACGAGAGTCCGAAAGTCGGAGGATATGCTGCTCATACAAGGCGCCAACCGCCAAGTGGCTACCTCGGCAAAGTCCGCTGCGCCGAGACTAGCGCAAGCGAAGATCCGTTCTGATCAGCTCAACACCAGCGAACGCGATGTCATCGCCGACCTGTTCGCGGTGCTGGAGACGCTGGTCGTACGCAATGAACTTCCCGCTGAGGCGCAGGGAATCTACGACCAGGCAGTGCTCATGCTGGCGCGCCGGTGGGACTGACCGCACAACCGCCAGCGGTCCATACGTCAGCCGATCGGCAGCAATGAGGTCAACATTGCCATGGCCGGCCGAGTAGCCGGCTGAATGAGCGGTTGCTTGGTGACCGGTTGAATAGCGTTGTCGAGTGGCTCGACAACTTTATTGACAGTCTCGACAGTATCTAGTGGAGTGCGGTCACCGCGGCGGGACGCCTGCCCATTAAGTGGCGTGAAAGAATGGTCGTCCGCGCGCTCCATACTGGGATTTGGCGGCGCTAATATGCCGCCCACAGGCGCGACCCGGCCGACTCCCTTGGTGGCGGGATCCAGTACCGGGCTTATCGGTGCGACCGGGGCTGCCGGTGCGTGACCAGGAGCCGACCGCGATGCATCCCTCGGTCGCTGTGCGGGATCGGGGTGTTGGGTAGGCCCGGCGGGCATCTCCACCGACACGGGGGTGTTCCGGCGAACTGGCCCGAGCCGAGGGGCCACTACCGGGCTCGGATCCGCGACCGCTTGCGCACGGACCGGATCCGGAGCTGCGGGCGCCGGCTCGGCCGGTGTGTCTGCGCGCAATTCCGCTGGAGCACCGGCGGTGGTCCCCGGCGTGGTCGGGGTGGGGTTGAGTAGCGAAGCACTGTCGGTGGCGAGGGAACTATCGCCGCCGACGTGCGTTGCGCCGGCCAGCACTGAGCCACAGGCCAGCAACGTACCCGCGGCCAGACCGCAGGCGCGACCGAAGAGGATCGCTCGGCCGCCGGCGACCCGCTCTCCGGGTGCACTGGCGGCTACCGAGACTGGTGTTTCCGCGTAGTCGGTCAGGTCCGTTCGGGCGCCGCCGACCCACGCGATCAGAGCAGTGGCCGAGGGCCCGGAGCCCGACTTCCTACGACGCCGCGCCGTCATCGTGCGTCACCAGGAGCCTCCTCAGGGTAGTGGAACTGGGGAAGAATACAGGTTTCTGGTCGTAAGCCCAGCCCCTTCACTCCTCCGGCGCAGCAGCTTGGAGCACCGCACCGATGCCTATGGGCATACCAGCGCTCACCAGTCGTCACCGCACGCCGTGCTCGGTCGACCACTTTTCCTATCTTGATTCTCTTAGGTAACCAAGCCTACCCTTACCACTTTAGGACTGGTTATTTCGGGAGTCCCTATGCAGCTGCGCGGACGTGTCCGGTCGGTCCATCGAGGTGTGGCGTGCCTTGCCGCCGGCCTCACTGTGGCTGCGTGCAGCAGCGCAGCCACCAGCTCCGGCCCCGCACCGTCTCCGGACAACCACTACCACCAAGTCAATCTGGCGGCCAATTCGGAGGCATATCGGGCACGGTTCACTATTCCCGAGATGGTCAACGCGTGGGGCGTCGCGATCCGCCCGAAGGGCGCGGGTGGTCATTTCTGGGTCGCCGCGGGCAACGCCTCCTACGAGTTCGTCGGCGACGTCACTGCGTCCGGCGATCAGAGGATGCGCGAGCTACACCAGGATTCCCTCAAGGTGGTCACCATCCCCGGCGCCGACACCAGCGTCGAAGAGACATCCATCGGGAAGGCCACCGGGGTGGCCTTCAACGGCGCCGATATCAACTCCGACAAGTTCGTCGTGACAAACCAGCCGGCGCAGGTCGACGGCCGCACGGTGATGGTGGGCGGTTCGGCGCGGTTTATCTTCGCCACCGATTCTGGACGCATCGCCGCCTGGGGCGAACGCGGTCCCGACGGCAAGGTCGTCCGGGTGAACGGCCCGAGTCAGGAAGTGTTCAACGGGGACCCGCAAGGGATGAAGTTCTTCGGGGTGGCGCTCAGGCCGGGCAGTTTCGACACGATGTGGGCCGCCGATTTCGGTGCCGACCCGCAGATCCGCCAGTTTGACAAGAACTGGAAGCTGGTACCTACCCAGGGCTTCGCCAACCCCTTCGCCACCGGTGACCCCATCGACCCGGCCGACGCGGCCAAGGGCAAGAAAGCCAAACCCGGCGATCCGGTCCCGTGGAATGTCACCACAGTCGGTGACCGCGTGCTGGTGAGCTATGTGATCTCCAAAGCGCCCGACAAGCCGGAGCCCGGTGGTCCAGCGTTCGACGCCGGCGAAGAGGACTCGCTGAACAAGGAACAGGAGAAGACCACCGCAGGTCACCCTGATAAGGGCAAACTGGCCGAATTCACCCCCACCGGCGCCTTGGTCCGGGTGTTCGCCGACGACGGCCGGCTCAACGCACCGTGGGGAGTTGCGCTGGCTCCGGCGAGCTTCGGTCCGATGGGTGGCAAACTTTTGGTGGGCAACTTCGGCGGCTCCGGCCGGATCGCCGCATTTGACGACTCCACCGGCAAATTCGTTAACTACCTGCGTGATCAGGATGGTGCACCGATCGGTATCGACGGTATTTGGAGCATTCTTTTCGGCAATGGAGAAAGCCTCGGCGACGCGAACGCACTGTACTTCGCGGCGGGGCCGGCCGAGGAGAAGGAAGCCCTTTTCGGCGCTCTACGAGTGGGCGGCTGAGCCCGATCGGCGACAGCAGGGTGGGTCACCAGATCGTTGCCTGCACGCCGGTGTGAGCGGGACCTGAGCGCCGCCGCAATCCTGCGCTGCCGTGCCCTTCAGCCTGCCAACGAGGGAATTACCAGCCGCGCCTGGGCCGGAGCCGCTACCTCGCCGTATCCTGCCGCTGACAGCAGGAACTTCACCCGACGCCGTGGGGCCGAGCGCAGCCTGCTGGCCTAGGCTGGTGACAGTAGTCACCAGGCCACCCGTCTGCGCGCGACAACACACGAACGACGACCGCGCTCGGTGGAACCAGATGTCATGGCCGTGTGTTGGGTGAACGAGGAGGAGCGGACCGGTGGCGACCGCGAAAGACCCTCGCGATGAGCGGCTAGATCCATTCACCGCTGCTGCTCCAACCGATCCTCCCGACATGGTGGTCACGCCTGGTGCGGTCGACGCAGATGACGATCTGTCGGTGTGCGTCGGTACCGACTTGCTTGGGTTGGTTGTGCAGGAGCCTGCCGACGGAGTACGCGTGCTGGCAGTGGATGGGGAGTTGGACGCGCTCACCGCCCCACTGCTCGGGGCTTGCCTACGCGAACAATTCGCTGCCAACCCAGCGCATCTGATACTGGACCTGCAAGCGGTACGCTTCCTCGGCTCCAGCGGCTTGAATTGCCTGCTCGATGCGCGCGAATCTGTCCAGCAGATCCCGGGAATGCAACTGCACATCGCCGGTGTGGTCACCCGTGCGGTTGCGCGCACATTGGAGGTGACCGGGTTGTTGGAGCGATTCGACACTTACCCCACCCTCGGAGACGCCCTTACTGCCCTGGCCGAGTAGCGGTGGGACTCCGGCGCTGCCTGCGCCACAACCAATGCACTACCACGGCGAGGACGACAGCGCCGATCACCCCAAGCACCAGCATCTGATAGCGGGAGAATTGCTGGTAAATCTCACCGAGGTGACCGCCGGCCAGGTAACCGATGGTGGTCCACACCCCGACCCAGGCCGCTGCACCCAACGCGTTGAAAGCCAGAAACCGCCGCCACGGCATACCGGCGATGCCGGCCACGACGCCATTGAGCTGGCGCAGGCCGTCGACGAACCGGGCGACGCCGACGATCTTCCCACCATGGCGCGCGAAGAAGTCTTCGGCCTTAGCGAGGCGTTTTTCGGTCACGAAGATGTAGCGGCCGAAGCGAAGCACCAGCCGCCGGCCACCGAAGTGCCCGATCAGGTAACCGACGTTGTCGCCGGCGACGGCAGCGAGGAAACCCAGCACCGCTATCCCGACGACATTGAGCCTGCCGGCTCCAGCGAAAACGCCAGCAGCCATCAGCATGGTCTGGCCGGGGACAGGCGCGCCGAAACTCTCGATGAACAGAAAACCGAAGACTGCCAGATAACCGTACGAGTCGAGGATCGGGACCAGCCACGCGAACACCCCCGGCAGCTCTGGAGCCACCCCACCACCTCCCCGGTCACGGGGCGCCTCGACTGCGCAGTCCAGTGCCGTCGCCAACATTACCCGCTGACTGCCGGCCGTCTCGGGCGGTCCGAGCGGCGTCGCGGTGTTTAGCTGCGCTGCGAGGGGCCTGGGGGCATCAGCGCCGCCTTCTCATGAGCTGCCAGCTCATGACCTGATAGCTCATGATGCCTTGCGCTTTACCGAGGAAATGCTGCGCTGCAATGCCTCGAGCAGGTCCGACATCTCGGTGGGCTCGGGCGGTTCGGCTTCGGTGACGATCTCGCGACCGCGACGCTTGTCGTCGATGAGCCGCTCCACCCGCTCGGTATAGGTGTCGTGGTAGTCCTGCGGATGCCATGGCCCGCTCATCGACTCGATCAATGTCTTGGCCATGTCGAGTTCCTTGCCGCCCGCCGTGGCGCCGCGCGGGAGGTTGTCGAGTTCGTCGGCCGGGTTGCGGATCTCGTCAGCGAAAAACAGGGTCTGCAGAGCGAGCACGCCCTCGTCGGCGCGGATGGCAGTGAGGTACTCCTTGCCACGCATGACGAAGGTGGCGATACCAGCGCGGTTGGTCCGCGCCATGGCCTCGAGCAGCAGGGCGTAGGGCCGGGTGTATTGCTCGCCGGCGGGGGCGAGCCAGTAGGTCTTCTGGAAGTGAACCGGATCGATCTCGTCCAGGTCGACGAAACTGGTGATATCGATGCTGCGCGAGCGACCGGGGGCGATGGCGTCCAGCTCCTCCGGCTCGACGATCACGTAGTCGCCTCCGCCGACTTCTGCGCCCTTGACGATGTCGGCGTAGTCGACTTCCTTGCCGGTCCGCTCATTGATTCGCTGGTAACGGATGCGGTCGGCGGTGCCCCGCTGGAACTGATGGAAGCGGATGGTGTGGTCGTCGGTCGCGCTGTACAACCCGACCGGGATCGACACCAGCCCAAAATTGATCGATCCGCTCCAGATAGCCCGTGCCATCGCGGTTCACCTCCTCGCGCTGAGTACCCCGTTGGACCCCGTTTCTCACCCGCTGCCGTGCTGGTCGAGGCGGCGTTGGAGATCGTGGACCCGGCGCCACGCCTCACGAGCTTCGCGGTCAGCTGATTCGAAATCCTGCCGCGCCAACTGGGCCCGGCGGCGCATGTCGTGCCCAGCCTGCTCCGCGGCCTCCAGGCGCGCGCGCAATTCCTGCAACGCCGTGGCCGCGTCGCGAGCCGCCTGATCGGCATCGGTCAGCGCGCGCTGCGCCTCGTCGCGGGCAGTGTTGGCCTCAGCCGCCTCGCGGCGCAACCGTTCCAGATCCTGGCGCAGGCGGCCCTCATCTCCGCGAGCGTAAGCGTCCGGTACGTGTTGGCTTGCCTTAGCCGTACCAGCTTTGGCAAACAGTTCGGTCGCCGCGTCGGCGGGATCCAGGGCCGAGGTGAGGCGCCCACCGGCCAGCTCCTGTGCCGCAGCGGAACTGTTGACCGCGGCCGTGAACGTATTGCTCAGCTCGCGGCTGACCGCCTCGCTGGCCGGATGCCCAGCCGCGCGAGCCAGCGCCTGCGCCTGCTGAACAAGGCCGTGCACCAGCTGATGACGCTGCGTCGACAGCCGTCGCAGCTCCTCGCCCTGCAAACGGTGCTGCGCCTCGCGCAGCCCATCGCCCAACTCGACAAGAGCGCGGATCTCGCCGGGCTGTTCACGGGCCAGCAGGTTGGCTACCCAGGCCGCCGTGGACGGCCGGCGCAGCGCGCCGATCTGTTCGGCCAGCTCGCGGTGGCCCTGCTCGCGGGCCTGTTTGGCGGCGGCGTTGCGTGCGGCCGTGAATTCGTCGCGCGGCAGTGCATAGAGCTCGTCGGCCACCGACTCGAAGTCCACGCAGGCTCACCTTCGCAAACGTCGGGCTCTTATCTTACCTGTGGCGGCCTACGTCAGGCGCCCATGATCGCCCGGCGCGCGAACTCGACGCAACCGGCATGCGCGTGGCCTGGCCACCTCGATAGCGTCTGGTTCACGGCGCAATTCGTCGCCCCGGCACCCGGCGGCGGCACTGCTGGCCGGTGAAGTGGGCATCTGGCTCGAATGTAGTCGGTCGTATCCGGGAAGGCTCAGTCGTGCAGACCTTCCTGCCTTACCCGGATTTCGCCGCTAGCGCGGCGGTATTGGACGATCGGCGGCTGGGCAAGCAACGCGTGGAAGCTCTCCAAGTCTTGCGAGCGGTGACCCGCTCGACGTATGGCTGGAAGCACCATCCCGTGGTGCGGATGTGGATGGGCTATCCCGAAGCCGTCGCGGCGTACGGGCTGGCGGTGTGCGACGAGTGGGTGCGCCGCGGGTGGGCCGACACGTGTGCAGCCACCATCCGGAGCGATCTCACAGAGGCCGGCCTGCCATCGCCACGCGGCCAGGCCGAGCTAGCGCACGTGGGCAACTTGCCGGGCTGGCTGGGCGACCGGCGCCTACACCGCAGCCATCAGTCCGCGTTGGTGCGCAAGAACCCGGATTATTACCAGCCTCTGTTCCCCGGCGCCGATCGCGAGCAGCCCTACTTCTGGCCCGCTACCGTGGAATAGCAATCACATAATCATCACGTGACCCATCCCGACATGGCGACATATTGAGCCTGTGCACCGTCTTGACGGCGATATGTCTCCATGTCGGATCAAGTGAGTGG
>JBHELN010000036.1:0-3703 GCA_046263115.1 Pseudonocardiaceae bacterium
CGGGTCAGCTGCAGCCGGCGCCGCTCCCCGCCGGACAGATCCGCCACTGGCGTCCACTGCCGCGACGCCGGGAACCCGAGGCGCTCAGCCAGCTGCGAAGCGGACAGATCCCGGGCGCCGAGCGTAACGCGGCGGGCGACCTGCTCCACCGCCTCCAGTACCCGCACCGATTCTGGGATGTCCTCCAGTTCCTGGCGCAGGTGCGCCAACCGCACCGTCTGGCCCTGCACCCGGCGACCAGCCTCGGGCGCGATCTCCCCCGCGAGTAGCCGCAGCAGCGTCGTCTTGCCCGATCCATTGACGCCGACCAATCCGATCCGCTCGCCAGGGCCCACCCGCCATGTCTCGGCATCCAACAATCGGCGGCCGGCAACGGTGACCGTGACGTCCTCGAGTTCCAGCACGGTACGACCCAGCCGGCGGCGCGCGAAGGCACGCAGCTCGACGGTATCCCGCGGCGCAGGCTCGTCGGCGATCAGCGCCTCAGCGGCCTCGATGCGGTAGCGCGGTTTAGAGCTGCGCGCCGGTGGCCCCCGGCGTAGCCAGGCCAGCTCCTTGCGGGCCAGGTTGCGCCGCCGCTGCTCGGTCGCGGTGGCCAACCGAAGCCGCTCGGCGCGGGCGTACACCCAATCGGCGTAGCCACCGTCGTAGCCGTCCACCCGGCCGTCGACGACTTCCCAGGTGCGGGTGCACACGGTGTCCAGGAACCACCGGTCGTGGGTCACCACCACCACCGCGCAACGGCGGGCCAGCAGGTGCTCAGCGAGCCAGCGCACGCCCTCGACGTCGAGGTGGTTGGTCGGCTCGTCGAGGATCAGCAAGTCCAGCTCGCCCACCAGCGTGGCGGCCAAGGCGACGCGGCGGCGCTCACCGCCGGACAGACCATCAACCGGCCGGTCCAACCCCAGTGACGGGATGCCCAGCCCGTCGAGCGCTGCCCGCACCCGAGGATCGGCGGCCCACTCGTGCTCAGCGCTGACCCGCAATGCCGCCAGCACCGCGTCGCGCACGGTGGCATGCTCGGGTAGCTCGGTGCGCTGGGTGAGCACCGCGGCCCGCAGTCCCCTAGCCCGGCTGACCCGGCCTGAGTCCGGCGGTTCCAGGCCGGCGAGCAGTTCCAGCAGGGTCGTCTTGCCGCCACCGTTGAGCCCCACAACACCAATCCGGTCGCCCGCCTCGACGCCCAGCGAGACCTCTGAAAGCAACGGGCGGACTCCGTATGACTTCGAGACCGCCTCGACGTTGACCAGGTTGACCATCAGGCGCGTGCGAGGGGTTCAGGAGGCGGCACCGGGCGGGAATCCTCCACGATCCGGGCACCGGGCACCGGCCCGCTGGCGACCCGAACGGTCCGGCACACGCCGGCGCCGGCCAGCTCCGCGGCCACCCGTACCGCGGCGTCGGCACCAGCGCAGAGAAAAGCGCAGGTGGGGCCGGATCCGGACACGATGCCCGCCAGCGCACCGGCATCCACCCCGGCCCGCAGGGTGCGGCGCAGGGTGGGGCGCAGCGACACCGCGGCCGCCTGCAGATCGTTGCCGAGCAGCAAGGCGAGCCGGCGCGGGTCCCCGGAGGCCAGCGCTTCCAGCAGCGGCTCGGCATCACCGAGTCGCTGCGGCGGAGAACCGTGCGCCCGCAGCCGGTCCAATTCGCGGAAGACGTCCGCAGTGGGCAGCCCGCGGTGGTCCAATGCGATCACCCAGTGGAAGGTGTGCCGGGCCAGCACCGGCACCAGGGACTCCCCCCGACCGGTGCCCAACGCCGTACCGCCGTACAACGCGAACGGCACATCACTGCCCAACCCGGCGGCCAGTCCGGCGAGTTCTTCCCGGCTGAGATCCAGGCGCCACAGCGCGGTTAGCGCCATCAAGGTGCCCGCCGCGTCGGCGCTACCACCGGCCATCCCGCCGGCCACCGGGATGGCTTTGCGCAGCACGACCCGGACCGCAGGCTTGCGGCCGACGTGCTCGGCGAGCAGCAGCACGGCGCGCCACGCGAGGTTGCTTTGATCGGTCGGCACCGTCGCAGCACCCTCACCGTAGACCTGCACGCCGGGGTCGTCGGTAGCCGCGACAGTCACCTCATCAAGCATGGACAATGCCTGGAACACCGTGACCAGCTCGTGGTAGCCGTCCGCGCGCAAGTTTCCCACGGCAAGGTGCAGATTGACCTTGGCGGGCACGCGAACGGTAACCGGTTGCGGCACAACGGCAAGCACGGCCCCAGGGTACGGGGCCTAGCCCGCGTGAGTGGCAATGCGAGCTATAGCCCTCATCGCCACTCACGAGCGATCCGCGCAAAATCGCGGATCGCCAATTGCTCCGCCCGCAGGCGCGGATCCACCCCGGCGGCGCGCAGCAGCCGCTCGGCGGCGGCCGCCGAACCCGCCCACCCAGCCAGGGCGGCCCGCAGCGTTTTACGACGCTGGCTGAACGCGGCGTCGACGAGCGCGAAGACCTGCTCTCTGGGCACTGTGGACGGTGCCGGCCGAGCGGTCAGCGCCACCAGGCCGGAGTCCACGTGGGGCACTGGCCAGAACACCGCGCGCGGGACCTGCCCGGCGCGGCGAACCTCGGCGAACCAGGCCACCTTGGCGCTGGGCACACCGTAGCTGCGGCTGCCCGGCGGCGCGGCCAACCGGTCGGCCACCTCGGCCTGCACCATCACCAGCCCCCGGCGCAGGCTGGGCAGCTCAGCCAGCAGGTGCAGCAAAACCGGAACACCCACGTTGTAGGGCAAGTTCGCGACCAGCGCGGTCGGTTCCCGGCCGCCGGCTGCCTCGACCAGCTCCGCGCGCCCTACCCGCAGCGCATCGGCGTGGTACACCCGCAGCGCCCCGGCACGGTCCGAGGCGCGGTCGGCCACCGTGGCGGGCAGCGCCCCGGCCAGCAGCGGATCCACCTCCACGGCCAGCACCGCCTCGACCGCGCCGAGCAGGGCCAAGGTGAGCGACCCCAGCCCAGGACCGACCTCCAGCACGACATCGTCAGCCGCCAGCTCAGCCGCCGCGACGATCCGGCGCACGGTGTTGGCGTCGTGCACGAAGTTCTGCCCCAGCCGCTTGGTCGGCTGCAACCCGAGGCGATCGGCGAGCCCGCGCAGCTCAGCTGCTCCCAGCAGCGCGGGACCAGCCGGGGCGGCGCCGTCTACCTCATGGTTCACTCGGCGGTCTTACCACCAAGGTGACTCCAGAGATCAGTCGTCGAGGCCCAGGCGGGCCGAGCAGGTGGGCCAGGCACGGTAGCTGCCACGGGAATTGCGGATCCGCTGAGCTACCGCGATCTGCTCCTCGCGACTGGCCTGGTTGGGGTAGGGGGCGTATTGGTTGCCTCCGTTGGCGCTCCAGGTGGCCTTGTCGAACTGCAGCCCACCGTAGTAGCCGTTGCCGGTGTTGGCGGCCCAGTTACCACCGGATTCGCAGCGAGCCAGCCGGTCCCACACCGAACCGTCAGCAACCTGAGAACGCTTCGCGACGGCCCTTGCGCCGACCCGCATCCGGGCCTCCCGCGCCGGGGTGATCTCCTGAACGGAAACCTGTTGGCGATCGGTTTCCTTGCCGTTGGCCAGGGTGACCAGGTAGGTGACGATCTGCTCGCCGGGCGTGCCGGGGTCCTCGACGACCACACTGCCAGCCGGTAGTCCGAGATCCCTGATCTTCTTGACCGGGGGCTCGATCAATTGCCGCTCGCTGCGTTGCTCGCTG
>JBHELN010000037.1:0-8263 GCA_046263115.1 Pseudonocardiaceae bacterium
AGCCGTCCGGGCGGTTGCCCGGTCCGCGATGAGCGGATCGACGAGACCCCCGTCGTCGTCAAGCCAGCCTTGCGCAGTCCGGATCGCTTTCGCGAGCACCGACGACGGAAGTCCGGCGACGGCGCCGAGCGCGCTCAGCACATCGTCGGGTCGCACCGCAGGGCTGACCTGTCGTACGACCGCAATGAGTATCCCACACCGGTCGAGCTGATCGGGCACAGGCGGCACGGTCGGACAATCTTCGACGTCCAGGGAGACGATCGCGGCCCGAGCGTCGATCCAACGACGACCGTCCTTGGTGACGCGCTCAACCGGGACTTCCGAGGCAGCGAGCAGCTTTTGCGCCGCCTGCCGGAGCTGCTGTGGGGTTACCCCGCGGACCTCGATGCGCCACGTGCTGGCCGTTATCCGTTCGGCGAGTCCGCCTGGACCGGCCGGCACGCCCTCGATCACGGTGAGCCCGTCAGGCAGCGCCGCGTCGAGCTTGGCGCGGATCAGCTCGGGATCGACCTGCTCGACGAGCTGGATCTCAACATATTCCGCCTCGCTAGCCGCCCCGGTGGGCGCCGCGCCCATCCAGGAAACCTTCGGATGTGGGCTATAGCCCTGTGAGTACGCCACCGGCAAGCCGGAGCGCCGCAGCGCCCGCTCGAAAGCTCGGGCGACGTCCCGGTGCGAAGCGAACCGCAACTTCCCCCGCTTGGCGTAACGCAAACGGATCTTCATGGAGCTCCTCGTAAGTGCGTAAAAGGGTTCTAGCACCGAGGCCACTCACGTGACCCCGCGCGCGCTGCCTGCGCCGGGGTCATTAGGGTCACCACGACCTTGTCGCGGGCGAACGCCCCGTCCACCCGGAGGTTACGGGTATTGCTCCGCCCCCTGCGGATTGCCGCGATCGTCGCAACCCTGCTCATGCTCGCCGGCCTGCCTTCTGCGGCAGTCGGCCACGCGCCGGAATGCGCATCGACCGGTCGGCTACTTCGCTACGTGGTGCTCTTCGACGCCGGGACACCCGAACAGTCCGCGCGCCAAGCAGTCCGCGCCGCATGTGGCGCTAGTACCGCCTACTACCCGGAGATCGGAGTGGGCGTCGCCACATCCGCCGAGCCGCGATTCGCGGCTCGGTTCGGACTCGCTCGCGCCTACAGCGCGCAAGCTGAGACGGTCGGGACGCCTGCGCGGGCGGAACTGGCCGACCCGGTAATCCTGTCCACCGCCGCGCGCCTGCCCGCGGCGGCGTCACAGCTCGGTGCCGACCGATCGAGCGAGCAGTGGGACATGGAGATGATCCACGCACCACAAGCCAGGTCGATCAACCCCGGCCGCCCGGAGGTGCTGGTCGGGGTGCTGGACTCCGGAGTGGACGCGACACACCCCGATCTGGCCGCCGCAGTCGACGTGACCCGGTCCGCGAGCTGCCTGTCCGGCAAGCCGGATCAGTCCCCAGCCACGTGGCGTCCTAGCACATCGATGCACGGCACCCACGTGGCCGGCATCATCGCCGCAGCTCACGATGGCCACGGCATCACGGGCGTGGCACCCGGCGTCCGGTTGGCCTCGGTGAAAGTGGTGGACGACGACGGCTTCATCTATCCGGAATACGCCGTCTGTGGCTTCATGTGGGCGACCCAGCAGCACATGCGCATCGCCAACAACAGTTACTCGCTGGATCCGTGGCTTTTGACCTGCTCGAATGTGCCTGGCCAGGCGGTGGCCTACGAGGCTGTGCAGCGTTCCGTGGCGTACGCGACGGCCCATGGAGTGCTCAGTATCGCCGCTGCTGGTAATGAGCGAACAAACCTGGCCAATCCCCAGCAGGATGTGCGCAGCCCCGACAATGTCCCCCACCCTCAGCCGCGCCCGGTGGACAGCCATTGCAGCGTGCTGCCCGCGGAGCTGCCTGGTGTCGTCGCGGTGTCCGCGGTGGGAGCCCAGCGCGTCAAGTCCTACTACAGCTCCTACGGGCTGGGTGTGATCGCCGTGACAGCTCCTGGCGGCGACCGCGCACAGCGGTCGAGGGGAAATGCCAGCGGCTGCGTGTTGTCCACGGTCCCCGGCGGATACGGCTACGCCTGCGGTACCTCAATGGCAGCACCGCATGTCTCCGGGGTGGCCGCGCTACTCGCCTCCGCGCGGCCCGAGGCGGCCCCCCGAGAGCTGGCGAGCCTGCTGCGCAAGCAAGCCAACCCGCTGCCGTGCCCGCAACACCATGACGATCCGGCGGCGTGCACTGGCGAGATCGACAACGGCTTCTACGGCGCCGGCCTGGTAGACGCACTCAGAGCAGTCAGTGGCCGGCAGGACTGATCGGTAGCAACCGACGGCCGCTGGGACCAACCTGAATGTCGGTGCCCATCGATGGGCAGACACCGCAGTCGAAGCACGGCGTCCACCGGCAGTCGTCCTGCTCGCGCCCACTCAGCGCGTCCTGCCAGTCATCCCAGAGCCAGTCGGCGTCCAGGCCGGAGTCCAGATGATCCCAGGGCAGCACCTCCTCGCGATCACGTTCGCGGGTGGTGAACCACTCCAGTGACACGCCCAGCGGGGTGAGCTCCGCGGCGCATGACTCGACCCAGCGGTCGTAGCTAAAGTGTTCGCTCCACCCGTCGAACCGGCCGCCGCCGCGCCACACTCGCTCGATCACCCGGCCAACCCGCCGGTCCCCGCGGGACAACAGCCCCTCTATCAGCGACGGTTTCCCGTCGTGGTAGCGCATACCCACATTGCGGCCGATCCGGCGGTCGCTGTTGATCTCCGCGCGAAGTTTACGCAGCCGGCTGTCGACGATGTCGGGATGCTCCTGAGCAGCCCATTGGAAGGGAGTGTGCGGTTTGGGGATGAAAGCGCCGATCGAGATCGTGCACCGGATGTCCTTGCTACCGGTGGCTTCCCGACCGGCCCGGATCACTCGATGCGCCATGTGGGCGATCTGGAGTACGTCGTCGTCGGTCTCGGTGGGTAGCCCGCACATGAAGTACAGCTTCACCTGTCGCCAGCCCGCGCCAAACGCGGTGGCCACGGTGCGGATGAGGTCTTCTTCGGACACCATCTTGTTGATCACGCGGCGGATCCGCTCGGAGCCGCCCTCGGGGGCGAACGTCAAGCCGGATCGGCGGCCGTTGCGGGAAATCTCGTTGGCGAGGTCGATGTTGAATGCGTCCACGCGGGTTGACGGCAGGCTCAGACCGGTGCCGGTGCCCTCGTAGCGGTCGGCCAAACCCTTGGTGATCTCGCGGATTTCCGAATGGTCGGCGCTGGACAACGACAGCAGCCCGACCTCGCTGAACCCACTGGTCTTGAGGCCTTGCTCGACCATCTCGCCGATACCCTGCAGCGATCGTTCCCGCACCGGACGCGTGATCATTCCGGCCTGGCAGAACCGGCAGCCGCGGGTGCAGCCGCGGAAAATCTCCACGCTCATCCGCTCGTGCACGCTTTCCGCGATCGGTACTAGCGGCTGCTTCGGGTAGGGCCACTCGTCGAGGTCCATTGTGGTGCGTTTGGCCGCCCGCTGGGGGGCTCGTTGATCCTGGGGGGTCACCTCTGCGATCTGGCCATTGGGCAGGTACCTGACGTCATAGCAGCCCGGTACATACACGCCGTCGATCTCAGCGAGCCGGCCCAGCAGTTCCTGGCGCCGGCCCGGGCGTCCTTGCTTCTTCCAGTCCCGGACCACTGCGGTGATCTCGAGGACGACCTCTTCGCCGTCCCCCAAGACTGCGGCGTCGATGAAGTCAGCGATCGGCTCTGGGTTGAACGCGGCGTGGCCGCCGGCGATGACGACCGGATGGTCGTCGGTGCGCTGGGTTGCGTGCAGCGGCATCCCGGCGAGGTCCAGTGCGGTGAGCAGGTTGGTGTAGCCCAATTCGGTGGCGAAGGACACCCCGAGTAGGTCGAAGTCGCCGACCGGCCGGTGAGAGTCGACGGTGAACTGTGGGACCCCATGCTCGCGCATCAGCCTCTCGAGATCCGGCCACACCGCGTAGGTGCGTTCAGCCAGCACATCGGGCTGCTCATTGAGCACCTCGTAAAGGATCATGATGCCCTGGTTGGGTATTCCGACCTCGTAGGCGTCCGGATACATCAACACCCAGCGCACCGTGGCGGTGTCCCAGTCCTTCACTGTGGCGTTGAGCTCGCCTCCGACATACTGCACCGGCTTGGAGACCTGCGGCAGCAGCACCTCCAGCTGCTCGAACACCGATGTGCCTGGCATACCGCCCAGCGTAGTTGGCCTCCCTCCAAGTACCGCCAACCCGGCTCGGCAGCGTCTCCAACCACCACCAACCCCGCCTAACGGAGAAGGAGGAGCTTCAGGCGGCGGGAAGCCACGGCAAGGCCCAGCGCCGCCATGACCACAAAGTAAGCCGCATGTCCGAGCGCGGACCAGCCGACGACGCCCGTGGTCAGGCCGCGCATCAACGCCACCGCGTGGTAGAGCGGGAACGCCTGCACCAGCCACTGCAACGCCGATGGGTACACCGACAGCGGAAAGAAGGTCGCGGAGAATAAGAACATTGGCAGCACCCCCAACTGCACCAGGTCGAAATCCTGCCACGACCGCATGAAGGAGGTGACCGCGATCCCGATCGAGGCGAACGCAAAGGCCACGAACAACGCGGCGGGCAACGCCAGCAACGCCCACGGCGAGAAGATCAGCCCGGTGGCGAGCATTACCGCGAGGAAGCCCGCTGAATACATCCCACCGCGAAGCAACGCCCAGCCGATCTCCCCCAGCGCGATATCCACCGGACCCAATGGGGTGGCGAGCATCGCGTCGTAGAGCTTGGCGTATTTCAGCTTGATGAAAAAGTTGAACGTCGCGTCATACACCGCCCCGTTCATCGCCGACGCGGCCAGCAGCCCCGGCGCGATGAACACCGCATAGCTCAGTTGCTGGCCGGTCGGCCCTGCCACGGTGCCGACCAGGCTGCCCAGTCCATGACCCATCGCCACCAGGTAGAACAGCGGCTCGAAGAATCCCGAGACGACGGCTAGCCAGACGCTTCGGGACGCCAGCGCCGAGCGCATGACGAGTGTCCGGGCCCGGCCGGCATACAGGCCTGGCGGCAATACCCGTAACAACAGCCGCGTCCGTGGCGCGGTGATCTCCGGCGACAGTTCTCGCAGCGCGTTCACCGCGTCAACCTCGCCCGGAATTGCCAGCAGGCCAGGCGGACGCCCACCACCAGCAACCCCACCAGGTACGCGAGATGACCGGCTGCCGAGGTGAGCTGCAACGTACCCAGCGCGGCGCCGCGGGCAAGCTCGGTGCCGTGCCACAGCGGACTGATCCAGGCCAGCGGCTGGACCGCGCCGGGCAGCTGAGAAATCGGAAAGAAGGTTCCCGAGAAAAGCGTCATGGGTAGCACCACGAACCGGAAGATGGCCGAGAACGCACCGCCCTCTCGGTCCTGAGCTGCCGAGAACGCGACCAGCGGAGCGCTGAACGCCATGCCGCACAACACGGCGAAGACCCATGCGGCGACTACGCCGGGTCCGTGCACTGCGCCAAAGAGCGTGATCACCAGTAGGTATGCGGCACCGGACATGGTCAGCCGAAGCGCGATCCAGGTGAGCTGCCCAGCGGCCAATTGCGTCGGGGTGATGGGGGTCGCTGTGATGCCCTCATAGGTGCGCCGCCACTTGAACGACGACAGGATCGGGTAGCTCGACTCGAAGGCCGCGGTCTGTACGGCGCTGACCGCGAGCAGCGCGGGTGCGAGGTAGAGCAGGTACGGCACTCCACCGGTGGCGTGTGCCGCCCGTGTGCTGGTGTCGATCAGGCTGCCGAAACCGACCCCGAAAGCGACCAGTATCAGCAGCGGCTGCAGCAGGCTGGACACGACCGTGGCTCGCCAGTTGCGGCGATACCAGGTCCACAGCCCCTCCACCACACGCAGCGCGGCTGCCCACCCGGCCAGCACCGGCCTGCCGGCTTGCGGTGTCATCGGGTTCTCCCATCATCAGTCCACCAGGGATCGACCCGTGAGCCGGAGGAACACGTCCTCCAGGGTGGATCGCCGGACCAGCGTGGACGTCGGCTGCACGCCCCGGCGGTGGGCGGCGGCCAGCGCCGCCTCACCGTCTGAGGCGTATATCAGCAGCCGATCGGGTAGCTCCTCGACCCGCTCGGCCAGGTCGCTCAACGTCTCTCGCCAGCGTGGCTGCACATCCTGGGTGAGCCGCAGTTCGAGCACCTCGCGGGTGGAGTACTGCCCGATGAGTTCCTGTGGCGATCCTTCGGCGACGATCAGGCCGCCGTCCATCACGACGAGGCGGTCGCACAGTTGCTCGGCCTCGTCCATGTAGTGCGTGGTGATGATCAGCGTGACGCCTTGCCGCTTGAGCCGAAATAACCGGTCCCACAGCAGGTGACGAGCCTGCGGGTCCAACCCGGTGGTCGGCTCGTCGAGCAGCATCAGCTCCGGGTCGTTGACCAGGGACCGGGCAATGGTCAACCGCCGTTTCATACCGCCGGACAGCTGCTCGACGGGATCGGCGGCTCGATCGGTGAGCTGAACGAAATCCAGCAGCTCGGCGGCTTTGGCCCGTACCGCAACTCGGGACATGCCGAAGTAGCGGCCGTAAACATGCAGGTTGTCCCGCACCGAAAGCTCAACGTCCAGGTTGTCCTGTTGGGGCACCACGCCCAGCCGGGCGCGGATCCGCGGACCGTCGACTTCCGGGTCCATGCCGAGGACCTGCAGCTCGCCGTCGCTACGTGGGGATACGCATCCGATCATGCGCATGGTGGAGGACTTGCCGGCGCCATTGGGACCCAGGAAGCCGAACACCTCACCGGCCCAGACGTCGATGTCGATGCCCCGGACCGCCTCGAGTGCGCCGAACCGTTTGCGTAGCCCACGGGCGTGCACCAGGGAATCGGACACGACTTCGACGCTACCTGGTACCCCTGACAATTCCCGCTCGTTTTCCGACCGCCTGCCGGTGCCCCACCACGGGTGCTACAGCTCAGGGAACCAGAGTGCGATCTCCCGCTTGGCGGAGTCGACCGAGTCCGATCCGTGCACCAGGTTTGACTGGGTCTCCAGCGCGAAGTCACCGCGAATCGAGCCTGGGGCGGCCTTATCCACCGGATCGGTGCCACCGGCCAGCTGGCGGAAGGCCGCCACCGCGCGCTCGCCCTCCACCACGGCGGCCACCACCGGCGCGGAGGTGATGAACTCCAGCAGTGAACCGAAGAACGGCTTGTCGGCGTGCTCGGCATAGTGCTGCTCGGCCAGCTCGCGGTCGACCTTGCGCAGTTCCAGTGCGGCCAGCGTCAGGCCCTTGCGTTCGATCCTGGAGATCACTTCGCCGACCAGGCCGCGGCTCACGCCGTCGGGCTTGACCAGGACCAGGGTGCGCTCGCTCACAGCAGCTCGTTTCTCCTCGGGGCGAAAGGGGTGATGAGACGCCGAGGAGCTTAGCGACCTGTCACCGGTGCGATGAGTTCGATAGTGGGGAAAATATGGGCGCTATCTGATGATGTCCCGGGTGTGCAACCGCAATGCCCGCACCGCGGCGTGGGCGCCGGAGAATCACCGCTCCTGCTGGTGCACGGTCGAAGCCCGTCGGGCCACCGCCCAGCGCACATACAGCAGGTAGCCCCACACCACCACGAACAGCAGACCCAGGCCTCCCAATGCGGGGTGAGCGAACCAACCGGCGACCATTGCCAGCTGCAACATGAGGGCTAGCCCCAAACCCCACGGGCGCCGCTGCACGCAGGCCCCGACGACCATGGCCAACGCCAGGCCTGCGGTATACCAGCCGGCAGGACCGCCTAGCCCGCCGCCGAGTCGACCGACGACCAGGAGGGCGAGCCCGACCACGATCGCCTCCATCACGAGAACGCCGGCGAAGATGCCGCGCAACCCCCGCATCGGATCGGGACGGACCGACCGATCAGTCACTGTGGATCATGACCGAACAGCGTGCGCGCCTGTCCGACCATCGCCACCGAGCCGGTAATCACCACACCGGCACCCGAGATCCGATCGGAGTCCCCGTCGGCGTCCGTGGCCAACGCAATGGCGGTATCGATCGCGTCCGGCAACCTCTGTTCGATCACCACGCGGGAGTCATCGAACACGTCCCGGGCCGCCGCCGCGAGATCGTCGACGTGCATCGCCCGCGAGGAGCTAGCGGCGGTGAGGACGACCTCATCCACCGCGGGCTCCAGCTCCGCGAGAATGCCGCGAGCATCCTTGTCGCGCATCATCCCCACCACCGCGATCAACCTGCGGAACGCGAACTC
>JBHELN010000038.1:0-3231 GCA_046263115.1 Pseudonocardiaceae bacterium
ACCGGCCGGTAGCCGTGGCCGGTCAGCGACTCCGCGAAAGCGGCTGACGCGGGGGCGCGGAGCACCTCACCGGCGGCGGACACGCCGCCGCCGATGACGAACAGGCCGGGATCGAGCACCGCGGCCAAGGCGGCCAGCCCGCGCCCCAACCACGTCCCCACCACATCGAAGCACCGCAACGCTGCGGTATCGCCGGACAGCGCGGCCTCGGTGATCATCTCGCCGGTGATGTGCTCGGGCCGGCCCCGAGCAAGCCGCAGCAGCTCGCCGGCCGCCTCAGGGGCGCGCTGCAGATACTCGTGGGCTTCCCGGACGAGCGCCCTACCGCTGGCGTACTGCTCCCAGCAGCCCCGCAAACCGCACCCGCAGAGCCGCCCGTCTCGGACGACGGTGACGTGGCCGATCTCGGCCGCCGCACCGAACTGGCCGCGCACCAGCTGCCCCTTGATGACGATGCCGCCGCCGATGCCGGTGCCCACAGTCAGCGCCACCACGTGCTCGATACCGCGCCCGGCGCCGAAGCGGACCTCTGCCCAGGCGGCCGCATTCGCGTCATTTTCGATCACTACCACCAGCCCGAGCCGGCGCTGCAGCGACGCTTGCAGAGGCTCATCGCGCCAGGCGAGGTTCGGGGCGAACATCACCGTCGAACGCCGCGCGTCGATGAAGCCGGCCGCCCCTATGCCAACCGCGCCGACGCGGTAAGAGCTGGCGAGTTCGGTCACCACGGCGGTGATCGCGTCCTCGATCTGCCGCACGTCGTCGGCGGGAGTGTCCCGGCGGGTGGTGGCGAGGATGGCCCCGCGCTCGTCGACGACCCCGGCGGCGACCTTCGTGCCACCGATGTCCACACCGATGGTCAGGCCAGCGTGCTCAGGAACCGCTGTACCTCCCCGATCGACCCGAGCACGAAGTCCGCCGCGGTTGCCCGGTCGGCCACTTCCGGGTCGCTGACGTCGGCTACGAGCACGCCGATACCGTTGATCGGCTCCTCGAGGGTCTTGAAGGCATCCTCGTCGGTGATGTCGTCGCCGAGATGCAGCGAGACGAAGTCCGGGCCGTCGACGCCGAGGGCGTGGCGCAGGTACTGCACGGCCCGGTCCTTGTCCCAGTCGATCTTGGGCTGGATTTCGTACGCATTCGGCAACCCCCCAATCCCCACCGACACAAGCTTGATCATACTGTCGACACCGCAGTCTGGATGCAGACTGCGGTAATTGGGGCGCCAGAAACAGCAGTCTGCATCCAGACTGCTGGGGAGGGGTGGGCGTGTTGGTAGTGCTCGTGCTCGGGCTGGGGGTGCTCGGGATGAGCGGGTTCGCCGCGTGGTGGGTGGTGGGGCATCCGGAACGGGTCCGGGCCGGACTCGCCTGGATCGCCGAGCGCCCGGCGGTGGACTGGGTGCGCTCGCGTTATCCCCGGCAGTGCCGATTTGTGGGTCGCCGGTTCGCGCCGGGTGAGGCAGCCGGGTTGACGTTGACGGTCGGGGCGGCCGCGGTCCTGGCTCTGGGTGTGGCTTTCGAGCAGATGCTGGACAGCGTGCTCGAAAGCGATGGGGTCACCACGATCGACCGCCCGGTACTGCATTTTCTCGCCACCCACCGGCAACCCTGGTCGATCACCGTGGCGCAAGTGATCACCGATATCGGCAGCCCCCTGGGGGTGGCGGTGACGGGTCTTCTAGTGGGACTCGTGCTAGCTGTACTGCGACGGTCGTGGCTGCCACTGTTGATCGCCGTGCTGGGCGGGGCCGGCATCGCAGTGATCAATACGACGGTGAAACGGCTGGTGAGTCGAAGCCGGCCACCGCAGCTCACCGCGGTGCTGGGTGAGCACGGCTTCTCCTTTCCCTCCGGGCACACCACGGGCACCACGGCGGTGTGGTTGCTCTTGGCGTGGATGATCGGTCACTGGGTGATCGGTCGGCGGGCCGGCCGGGTCATGGTGTGGACCGGGGCGCTGCTGATGGTCGCCGCGGTCGGGTTGACGCGGATCTATCTGGGCGTGCATTTCCTCAGTGACGTGCTGGCCGGCTGGGCGTTGGGTGCGGCGTGGGCGGTCACCGTCGCCTTGGTTGCGACGGTGTGGGAACACGCCCGCTTCGGCAGCGCCAAATCAGCGTGAGCCAACGGGCAGGGCAGGTGTCTCGCCGCGGCGGCGCGCGAGATACCAGCGCCGGCCCGAGTTGACGCCACGCAGCGCCGCGCGCACCGCGGGGATCTGAGTCGCACGATGCATCTGGTACCGCCACGGCGGTTGAGCGCCTTGACGGCCTGCCATCGAGTAGGCGAAGGCCACCGCATCACGGTCCAGGTAGCGGTCGGCGCGCTCGAACCAGGCCATGCTGGTGCGTGCCCCGGCTTGGATCGGTCGCAGCGCCGCGCGGCCTCGCCGGTCGTAGCTCTCCAGCGCGGCAGGCAGCTCGTCGTGGTCGTACAGGCTCTGGGCCAGCATGACTGCGTCGATCATGGCCAGCCTGGTGCCGGACCCGAGGGTGAAGTGGGTGGTGTGCGCGGCGTCGCCGGCGAGCACCAGGTTGCCGTGGCACCACGTCTTGTTGGTCACCTGCGTGAAGCGCTGCCATCGCGCGGGCTCGCCGCGGGACTGGCTGATCAGCTGGTGGCCGTCGATGGCGCGCTCAAAGATTTTCTCCAGCAGCCCGACGCTGTCCTCGCTACTCAGCGCGTCGAATTCGAGCGCCTGCCAGGTCTGCCGGGTGCACTCCACGATGCAGGTACTGATTCCGGCGCTGGAGGGGTATGCGTGAAACCAGATCCATCCGGCGGAGGTCTGCTCGAAGGCGAAGGTGAAGCTGTCGAAGACCTTGTCGGTGCCGAGCCAGATGTACGGGTTGCCGCCGACGTCGACGCGGGCGCCGAACGCCTCGCTGTGGCGTTGCCGGGTTCGGCTGTTCGCGCCGTCGCACACCACGACGAGGTCGGCGTCGGCCATTTCGGGGACAGCACCGTCGACTTCACGGCGGTACTGGATGTCGATCCCGAGTTCGGTGGCGCGCTCGCCGAGGATGTCGAGTAGCGCCGCCCGGCCGACGCTGAACCCGTACCCGGACAGGTAGGCGGTCTGCTCGCTACGCAGGATGATCCGTTGGTCCTGCCACAAGACGGACTCCGCGCGCAGCGCTCGGGCGCTGTCCGGATCGTTGCGGAACAGGATGTCCAGCAGGTCATCCCAATACACCACACCCCAGCCGTAAGTAGCGCCGGGGGGATC
>JBHELN010000039.1:0-2586 GCA_046263115.1 Pseudonocardiaceae bacterium
TTTCCCGCCCGCGGCGAGACCAAGATCGATCTGGCTCGCTATTACCTGTCCGTTGGCGACGGCATCGTGCGTGCGCTGAGGCAACGTCCTTGCATGCTGCACCGGTTCCCCAGCGGAGTCACCGGGCCCAAGGTGCACCAGAAGCGATTGCCGGCCGGCGCTCCGCCCTGGGTGCAAACAGTGCGGGTGGACTTTCCCTCCGGGCGATCCGCCGACGAACTGTGCGTCACCGACATCGCCGACGTCATCTGGGCGGTACAGATGAGCACCGTGGAGTTCCATCCTTGGAATAGCCGCAGCATGCGCGTCGAATTCCCCGATGAATGGCGCATCGATCTGGACCCGCAACCGGGCACCGGATTCCGGCAAGCCCGCCAGGTGGCCTTGGTGGTGCAGGAGGTACTCGCCGACGTCGGTGCGGTGGGCTGGCCGAAGACCTCCGGTGGTCGCGGGATGCACGTCTACGTGCGGATCGAGCCGCGCTGGAGCTTTGCCGACGTGCGGCGTGCGGCGCGCGCCTTCGCCCGCGAGGTGGAACGCCGCGCACCCGACCTGGTCACGACCGCGTGGTGGAAACGGGACCGGATCGCCGCCGTCTTCGTGGATTGGAACCAGAACACCCGGGACCATACGATTCGCAGCGCCTACTCGGTGCGCGGCGTTCCTGAAGCAGTGGTGTCCACCCCACTGCGGTGGGATGAGGTGCCCGACGCCGAACCCGGCGATTTCACGCTGGCCACCGTCCCCGAACGGTTCGCGCGACTGGGTGACGTCCACGCCGGCATCGACGACGCGGTGTTTTCCCTGGATCCGCTCCTCGAGTGGGCCGACCGCGACGCGGACTGACCGGGCTCCGTCGCATCAGCCGAGCAGCACCTCGGCGATGCTGAAGCGGACGGGGCGCTCTAGCTGGTCGTAGGTACAGGAATGCGGGTCGCGATCGGGTCGCCAGCGGACGAATTGAGTGGTATGGCGGAACCGCGGCCCTTCCATGTAGTCGTAGCGGACCTCGACCACACGCTCGGGGCGCAGCGGGATGAATGACAGGTCCTTGCCGGCGTTCCACCGGCTCGTCTCGTTCTTGCGCGGAGTGCGCTCACCTTGCTCATGGGCCGCCCAGTTCCATGGGTGCTCATCGAATGTGGTGACCAGTGGCTGGAGCTCAATGAGCAATCTCTTGCGCATCGCCATCGGAAATGCGCCGACCACTCCCACCGAGGCGAGCATGTCACGGTCGTCATAAAGGCCGAGCAGCAGGGAACCGATGGCATCAGGTCCGGATTTGTGCAGCCGGTAGCCGGCGACGACACAGTCGGCGGTGCGTTCGTGTTTGATCTTGGTCATCACTCGTTTATCCGGTTGGTAGGTTAAATCGAGTTGCTTGGCGATCAGACCGTCCAGGCCCGCACCCTCGAACTGCTCGAACCACTGGCGGGCCAGCTCGAGGTTCTCAGTCGCCGGGGTGAGGTGCACCGGCGCCGTGGCCCCAGCCAGGGCCTGGTGCAGCGCGGCCCACCGTTGGCGTAGCGGTTGCTGGGTGAGGTTTTCGTCGCCGAGGGCGAGCAGGTCGAAGGCGATGAAGCTCGCCGGGGTCTGTTCGGACAACAGCTTGACCCGGCTGGCGGCGGGATGGATGCGCTGCTGCAACGCCTCAAAGTCGAGCATGTTGCGTTCGGTGTCGGCGATGACGATCTCGCCGTCGATCACTGCACGGGTTGGAAAGTTGGTCAGCACGGCTGCGACAACGTCCGGGAAGTACCGGGTCATCGGCCGCTCATTGCGGCTGCCGATCTCCACCTCGTCGCCATCGCGGAAGATGATGGATCGGAAACCGTCCCATTTCGGTTCGTAATGCTGGCCGGCAGGAATTTCGGTGGCAGGCTTGGCGAGCATCGGTGCGACGGGTGGCATGACGGGAAGGTGCACAAGTTTGAGTGTGCCGCCGACCGCGCCGGTACCTGCGGGCAGCCCAGTGGCCGGCCCGGTAGCGGCTCTTTAACCCGCTCAGCCCGCTGAATGCGGGACATCGGGGGGTGGAGTCATTGCCGCGAGCTGTCCGCACGCGGCAGCGATCTCACGGCCGCGGGTGTCGCGGACGGTGCAGGCCACCCCAGCCGCGCGCACCCGCGCTACAAACTGTTCCTGCACGGGAAGCGGGCTGGCGTCCCACGCGCTGCCCGGGGTGGGGTTGAGCGGGATGAGATTGACATGCACCAGGGTGCCCAGCCGTTCGCGAAGCAGCCGCCCGAGCAGTTCAGCGCGCCACGGTTGATCGTTGACGTCGCGGATCAGCGCGTACTCGATCGACACCCGGCGTCGCGTGGTGGCTGCGTAATGCCGCGCCGCGTCGAGCACTTCGCCGACCTTCCACCGGCGGTTCACCGGGACCAGGGTGTCGCGCAATTCGTCATCCGGAGTATGCAACGACACCGCGAGCGTGACCTGAAGCCTCTCGTCAGCCAACTGCCGGATCGCCGGTACCAAACCCACGGTGGACACCGTCACCGCGCGCTGCGATAGCCCCAACCCCTCCGGTGCGGGGTCGGTGATCCGGCGCACGGCGGTGACTCCCCGCGAATAGTTGGC
>JBHELN010000040.1:0-3877 GCA_046263115.1 Pseudonocardiaceae bacterium
GAAGGGCGCGACGACCTGCTCGACGTCTACGTGAATCTCTACGTCGAGCGGGACAGCCAGAAGGCGATTGTGATCGGACGCGGTGGCCAGCGTCTCAAGGAGGTCGGCAGCCGCGCGCGAGCGCACATCGAAGCTCTGCTGGGCACCTCGGTCTACCTCGATCTGCACGTGAAGGTCGCCAAAGACTGGCAGCGCGACCCCAAGCAGCTGCGCCGCTTGGGGTTCTGATTCCGCCTATGATCACGTTTTGGTGCCTTCCGCGACATGTCTTGTCGTTCCTGGCACACAAACCGTGATCAACGACCGGTTGATGCGACGATGGGCTGGTGAGCCTGTACCGCGACACCGGGGTGGTGCTGCGGGTGCAGAAGCTGGGTGAAGCCGATCGCATCATCACGCTGCTGACCCGCCGGCACGGGCCGGTGCGGGCGGTGGCCAAGGGGGTGCGGCGTACCTCGTCGAGGTTCGGTGCGCGGCTGGAGCCATTCGGGCACGTCGACGTGCAGTTCTTCCGCGGGCGGACGCTGGACATCATCACCCAGGTCGAGACCGTCGACGGCTTCGGGTCCCGGCTGGTCGGCGACTACGGCCGCTACACCACCGGCTGCGCAGTGCTGGAGACCGCCGAACGATTGGCCGGCGCCGAGGGGGAGCCGGCGCTGCGGTTGTACCTGCTGGTGGTGGGTGCGCTGCGGGCAATTGCCGACGGTCAGCGGCCGGCCCCGCTGGTGCTCGATGCATTCCTGCTGCGCGCGATGGCCGCTGCCGGATGGGCCCCCGCGTTGACCGAATGCGCCCGCTGCGGCCAGCCGGGCCCGCATCAGGCATTCAGCGTCCCCGCCGGTGGCATGATCTGCCCCAGGTGCCGCCCTCCCGGCGCAGCCACCCCGTCGCTCCATGCCCTGGAACTGCTCGACGCCCTCATGTACGGCAATTGGCAGACCGCGCAGAACGCCACTGCGGCCAGCCGCCGCGAAGCCAGCGGCCTCATCGCCGCGCACCTCCAGTGGCACCTGGAACGCCGACTCCACTCCCTACCGCTCGTCGAACGCCCCCGCGCTTAGCGCATTCAGCAGGCTGCGCGGGGTTATGGCGCCCGGATAACCCCGCTGAGCCTGCTGAATGCGGAGCGGGGCAGGATGGGCCGGTGGTTCGAGCGCCTGATCCGCATCCGTCGGGTGCTCGGGCACCCGTGCTACCGGCCGGACGCGTGCCGCGGCATGTGGCGTTGGTGATGGACGGTAACGGGCGGTGGGCCCAGCAGCGTGGGTTGCCTCGCACCGAGGGCCACCGCCGTGGCGAGGCGGTGTTACTGGACGTGGTGTGCGGCTGCATCGAGGTGGGCGTGCAGTGGCTGTCGGCTTACGCGTTCTCCACCGAGAACTGGCGCCGTAGCCCCGAGGAGGTGCGCTTCCTGATGGGCTTCAACCGCGATGTCATACGGCGGCGCCGTGACCAGATGCACGAGATGGGTGTCCGGGTGCGCTGGGCCGGGCGCCGGCCGCGGTTGTGGCGCAGCGTCATCCGTGAGTTGGAAATCGCCGAGGAGCTCACCGCGGACAACAACGTGATGACCCTGACCATGTGCGTGAACTACGGCGGTCGCGCCGAGATCGCTGACGCGGCGCGTGAGCTGGCCCGCCGGGCGGCCCGGGGTGAGATCGATCCGGAGCGGATCGACGAGCGGATGCTGGCTCGCTATTTGGATGAACCGGACATGCCCGATGTCGATCTGTTCCTGCGGCCCTCGGGGGAACAGCGCATCTCCAACTTCCTCATCTGGCAGGCTGCTTACGCCGAGCTGGTGTTTCAGGACATCCTGTTCCCCGACTTGGACCGTCGGGATTTGTGGCAGGCCTGCGAGGCCTACGCCAACCGGGACCGCAGGTTCGGCCGCGCCATCGACACCGTCGCAGTCAACGCCCACTCCGCCAGGAGGACGATCCGATGAGCCACGAAAGGGGCGCAGCGAGCTGCACCTCCGCGCGGCAGTTGCTCGACGCCGCCCGGACGGCGCTGGAGCGCTTTCAGGACGTCAACGTGGACGACGACGGCTCCTTGACCTTCCAGCACTCCGAGGTCCCGTGCGCAGTGCAGGCGGTGGAACTCGTCGAGGGGCTGGCGATGCTCAGCTTGACCTGTGTGGTCGCCTGGGACGTAGTCGACGACGGTGAGCTGGCCGAGCGGGTCGCAACTCGGGCCGGGCAGGGACTGTTCGGAACCCTGGGCTTGGTCCGCACCGAGCGCGGAGCCGATCTGATGCTGCGGTACGCCTTCCCGGCCGCCGGCTTGGGCAGCGTGCCGCTGGGCACACTGCTCATGCTCGTGGTGTCCACGGCCTCACAAGTCCGCACCGAACTACTGGCCGCCTGATCCGACCCCCAACCGCAGTCTGGATGCAGACTGCGGTTTTCGGACCCGCAATTACCGCAGTCTGTACCCAGACTGCGGTCGGCGGGGTTGGGTTCAGGGTGAGGCGCAGGCCGCGCAGCGGCCGGAGATCTCGATGGTGTGGTCAATTTCGGTGAAGTTGTGGGCTTGGGCGATCTGCTCTGCCCAGCGTTCGACGGTGGGACCCTCGACCTCGATGGTGCGGCCGCAGTGTCGGCACACCAGGTGATGATGATGATGCGACGAGCAGCGCCGGTATACGGCCTCTCCATTTGCGGTGCGTAGCACGTCGACCTCACCGGCCTCGGCGAGGGTCTGCAGGGTCCGGTACACCGTGGTCAAGCCGATTCCCTCACCGCGACCGCGCAGCTTCTCGTGAATCTCCTGAGCGGACCGGAAGCCCTCGGTATCGTCGAGCAGCTTGGCCACCGCGGTGCGCTGCCGCGTCGAGCGCAGCCGAGGGACACTCATTCTTCTTCCACGTGGGTCACGGCGTCGACCACGATGTGTGACAGGTGCTCGTCGACCAGCCGGTATACCACCTCACGACCGTGCCGTTCACCGTCGACCACCCCAGCGGACTTGAGCACTCGCAGGTGCTGGCTGATCAACGGCTGGGTGACGCCCAGCGCGTCGACCAGCTCGTGGACGCAGCGATCGTGGTCGCGCAGCTGCAGCACGATAGCGATCCGCACCGGCGCCGACAGGGCCCGCAGCAGTTCGCCGGCGGCCGCCAGGGTGGCCCGCGGGCGGGTCGCTGCCGGTGTGGGTGCCGGTCGGCCGGGCGAATGTTCGTCGTCGAGACTCGGATCCGGGAGATTGGGGTCCGGTAAAGCGTCCGCGGTCACACCCGCCATGCCGTCTCCTTCGCTCGGTTCGGGCCACCAGCCATAGTAGGTGCCCGCACCTGATCGACCTGGTGACTCGCTAACGTCATTGTCTCACCGCTGCTCGAGGACACCCGTGATCCTTATATGTCGCTTCGCTGTCGACCCGGACGAGGCCGAGAATTTTCTGTCGCGAGCGCGCCGGGCCCTTGGTCTGCTGACCGCCCAGCAAGGTTGCCGCGGGGGGCAGTTGGGTCGCTCCCCGGATGACACCACCCGCTGGGTGCTGACCGTGCAGTTCGAGTCGGTGGTCGCCGGCCGCCGCGCGCTGTCGGTGTTCGAGGTCCGCGAGCAGGTGGTACCGCTGCTGTCCGAGGCGCTGACCGGCGAACCCGGTAGCTATGAGGTCCTGGCCGACGCGCAAGGTGGTGCGGTGACCGACCATCGAAGCCTATTGGTGGGCGACGCCCAGCGGGGGTCCGGATCTGTCGATCGCTAATCTGAGCGCACCTGTCCGCACCCACCCGCTTGGAGTAGCCCAGTGCCCGCGGATCGCATCGAGACCGTCGTCAGCCTGTGTAAGCGCCGTGGCTTCGTATTCCCGAGTGGGGAGATCTACGGCGGAACCCGCTCAGCCTGGGACTACGGCCCACTCGGTG
>JBHELN010000041.1:0-3330 GCA_046263115.1 Pseudonocardiaceae bacterium
CTGCTAGAGGGGCCAGTCAGTCCACGATGGACAGCCTGTGACCTTGGGGTGAGTGACGGGACTCGAACCCGCGACATCCTGGACCACAACCAGGTGCTCTACCAGCTGAGCTACACCCACCATGCGCTGGCACCAACCAGCAGCGCTGACCATGGTAGCGGGTCGATTGGGGGTCAACGTTCGGGTATCGGTGCTTTGACCGCCCGGGCCGCCGCCTGCGCCTCCTCCGAGCTGGGTCCCGGTCCGGGTACGAACACGGTGCGCCGGTAGTAGGCCAGTTCGCGGATGGACTCGGTGATGTCAGCCAGGGCCCGGTGTGCGAGTCCTTTAGCCGGCTGGGCGTAATACACCCGCGGGTACCAGCGTCGGCACAGCTCCTTGATGGATGACACGTCGACCATCCGGTAATGCAGATGGCCGTCGAGTGCAGCCATATCGCGAGCCAGAAATGCCCGGTCGGTGGCCACCGAGTTGCCCGCTAGGGGCGCAGACCGAGCGTCCGGTACCCAGCTGCGGATGTAGGCCAGCACCTGTTGCTCCGCCTCGGCCAGGCTCACGGTGGAGCGCCGCACCGCGTCGGTCAGGCCGGAGCGCGCGTGCATCTCCCGCACCACCTCAGGCATCGAATCCAGCGCAGCGTCATCGGCGTGGATCACCACGTCGACGCCCTCACCGAGCACTCGCAGCTCGCCATCGGTGACCAGCGCGGCGATCTCGATCAGCGCGTCTTTGCCGAGGTCCAGCCCCGTCATCTCGCAGTCGATCCACACCAGACGATCGTTCACGACCCTGAGCCTAGTGGGTGCACGACCGGGGCCGCCTCATGCTGCAGGAACGGTTCGAGTAACCCGGGCACCGCATGCTGCGCAACGGCCAATCCCTCCGCGGTCAGCACGTCTATCACGGCATACCCGCCGTGCCCGGCGGCAGTGGTCGCGGTCAGGGTGACCAGGCCGGACCGCCGCTGGAACAACGACTGTGACACCGTCCAGCCGATCACCCCGCTGCGCTGCAGCGCAACAGTCCAGCGCACTCCCGCGCCGTGCCGGGTGACGAGATAGCTGCGGGTGAGGGCATGTCCGAGGTTGCGGTACGCGTCCACGGCGAGCAGCGCGGTCACGGGAAGCAGGCCCAGCGCTGCCCACGTCGCCCAAGCCGGCGCCGGAGCCAACCACAGCGCCGCAGCGACCGCCAATACCGGCAGCGCTGCGCGGACCAGCCGACGGCGCAGCGCCACCAGCGGATGCCTGCGCAGCGTCGTCCGGGTGGGGGAGGGCGATTCGGCCAGTACCGCACCGGATACCCGGTGCGCTTCGCTTCTCGGCGTGGGTGGCAACAGGCTTCCCCGGCCGTGACCTCGATGACCCCCCAGCCCGGTCGCCACCGCGACAGTCCGTGCACCACGCCCGATCCGCAGCAGCGGCGTTTCGACCACTGCGATGCCGCGCAACCGGCGCTCCTCCAGCGACACCGATCGGCTGGTGAGCAGTCCGCGTCGGACCCGCAAAGTGCCGCCTGCCTCGCGCACCAGCCGGAAACCCCACCAGGCCTCGACGAAGAGCAGCACTGAGCCCCCCACTGCCACTATCAGGACCAGCATGGCGAGCGCGGTGACGCCCAGCCATAGCGGCGCGGTGGCCAGCCGCTCACCGACTCCGCCGACGTTGACAGCGTCAGCGCCGATATCGTTGAGGAGCTGTGCAAACGCGCCGGCGACGGCGCCCAACGCCACCAGGCTGGACACTGTGAGCGGGGCGAAACGCAGCCAGGACCATGACAGCGCCGCCAGCTCGACCGCTTCCGGCGTCACCGTATTCTCCCGGCGACGGGCATACGAAGAATCCAGCAGCCGTTTCCGCACCTGGTCGGCTTCGCTGGAGGAAATCGCGTCGAGAGTCAGTTCACGGGACTCGACGCCGTCGGCACGTTCCCCGGTCCCGATCTTGAGCACTGACAGCCGGAACAGCCGGTGGGCGAGTCCGGCACTGACATCGACACTGCGGATCCGGTCCCGCGGGACCGACCGTGCGTTGCGGAACAGCAAACCCGAACGCAGCTCGACGCGTTCGCTGGTGATCCGGTAGCGGGTGGTGAACCACCGCAGCGTGCCGGCGAGCAGCACGAGCAGCACGCCGGCCAGCAGCCCGTAGACTCGCTCGCCGAAGTCCCGCTCAATGCCGATGATCAGTATCACGGCGATGACCGGCAGGAATCCGGCGAGCTGGCGCAGCGGGGTCACCGCGAGCATCCGTGGGTCCAGGCGTTGCCAGTCGGGCTCGCGAGGTGCGTGGCGGATCATGTCGCGTCCCCGGGCGTCGCCTGGGTAGTCGCGGTCAATTGCGCGACGAGATCGTCGGCCACCGCCCGATCTAGCCCCGTCAACCGCAGCGCGCCGGCCGCGGAAGCTGTGGTGACAGTGACGGTGGCCAGCCCGAACAACTGCTGCAATGGACCCCGTTCGGTGTCGACAGTCTGGATCCGAGACATCGGTGCGACGCGCCATTCCTGATTGATCCAGCCCTGAGACGTGTAGACGGCATCGTCGGTGGTCTCCCAGCGGTGCACCCGGAACCGCCATTGGGGCATCGCCAGCAGGTAGGCCAGACCGATGGCGACGACTGCGGCGGTGGTGGGCACCAGCCACGGCCGCGCATCGGGCCACACGCTCACCGCGATCCCCAGTGGGATCAACACGGCCGCCACCTCGAGTGCGGCCTGAGTGGTCCACCAGGTGACGGCGCGAGGGCTTACCCGGTGCCGCGGCGGTCGTAACCGTAGCGGCTCGCTGATACCAGACCCCTTCGGCGGGCTGCTCATATCTGGGCTTCGTTGCGGCCCACCGCTTCCAGAAAGCGCTTCGGGACCTCAGGAATCCGCGTGGGTTGCCCTTGCGCCAGCACCAGCGCGGCATAGGTAGTCCGGGCGGCCTCCTCGAGGTTGACCGCTCGCTTGTGCGCTAGTTCCACCGAGTCGGCCAGCACCGAGCAGCCGTGATGTCCCAGTATCAAAGCATTGATTCCACCGGCGACGGCGTCTGCGGCAGCGATCGCCAGCTCAATGCTGCCGGGCGGGTCAAAGCTGACGGTCGCGATCTCGCGGAGGTAGTACGCATGGTCAGTGGTGATCAGCGCGATGTCGTAGTCCAGTGCGGTGAGCAGCACGCTGGTCTGAGGATGCAGGTGGACGATGGCGTTGACGTCCGGACGCCTGAGGTAGGTCTCGGTGTGCAGCCGCCACTCACTGGACGGACACGGATGACCAGCCCGCAGTTCCCCACCGGGAAGGTCGATCAGTGAGAAGTCGGTCGGCATCAGCCGATCAAGCCAGCCG
>JBHELN010000042.1:0-5162 GCA_046263115.1 Pseudonocardiaceae bacterium
AACGGCATCGCCTCCCACCCCGGGACCGCAACCAACCGGCCGTAGAACAGCCGCGCCGCACCCCGAGGATCCATCCGCTGGGCCACCGAACCCCACGACGCCCGCTGCTGGAACAACCCCACCGAATCATGATCCGCGCCCTGCCCGTCATGGGGCAGTGACATCGACTCCGCCACCCCGGCGTTGGCCAACACCTGCAGGCGCGACTCGGCCATCGCGGTGGCGGTGGCCACCACCCACGCCCGCGGCGGCAACCGCATCTCCTTGCCCACCGCGACCACTACCCCCGCGTTGGCCAGCTGCCGACCCCCGAAACCCGCCACCGCGGCCCCCGGCGAACCCGGCGACGCGCACACCACCCCCGACAACCCTGTGTCGGCCTGGGCATCCTGATCAGCCGCCACAGCCACCAACAACACCAGCACAAATGAGACCACCACCGCGCCTACGACCACCGCCACCCACACCAGTGGCCTGCGCACCCCACGCCCCCTCCCTCACGCTGGACTAACTACGCAACGTGGTTAATCGAGCGCATAGCGTCGCACACCCCACCACGGGAGCTGGACGGTTCACAACGTGAACAGCCAGGCAAGCCGCCCACAACCAGACCGCCGGTCAGCCAGACGGCTCCAGCGCACACCTGCCGGCCGTGCCGCCGCCTACCGTCTTGGGTCACCCTCCGACGCCGGGTGTCCTCCGTGCCCCCGCGTCCACCCCGCGGCGGACCACGGTCACCGAACCAGCGCACTCCTCAATCCACCGCGCTGACCGAACTGCCCTAAAGCGCCCCGCGGCACTAGAGGGGTCGGGTCAGCAACCGCAGCGCCGACCCCGTACAGGAGAACCGGTGAACGACAACAGCGGTGATGAAGTGATCTACCACGGCTACCACCGCAGCAGCGCTACCGTCAGCCTGGTCACCATCGAAACTGAACAGGCCAGCAGCTTGGCCTGCTCCACCATGTGGTCCGGTACTCCCCCACCGGCCTGAATGGGGGGTATCAGGGCAGCGGACCGGCCGATCTGGCCAGGTCGCTGCTCATCGCCGCGCTTGGTGACCACGCCCGCTGTCCCGCCTGCGCCGGCACTACCAAACTCGCCTGCAACCGGACCACTACCGCGACCAGCCCGACCACCCCGGCCGTGCGGCAACCGACGACCCGGAGTTGGTCCAGCGTTGCCTGGCATGCGATGACGGGTACCGGCCGCTGCCCTACCAAATTTCCAAACCGAGCACGTGGCACCTGGGGTAATCAGTGGCGGATACGCCGTGCGGACATCCAGGCCTGGCTGGCTCGCCGAGGCGACGTCGCCTCAGACGTTCCCCGGGGAAAAGCTAGGCCAACCCAGGAACTGAGCACAGTCCGGGGACAGGTCGAGCACTGCCAGACTCAAGCCGCCGAATACCGCGCCGAGCTCGCCAGCGTGCGCTCCGAGCTAGCCCCCGCGCACGGCGCGACCCACACCGAAGAAAAAACTCACGACGCGCAGCGGCTGGCCAACCAACAACCCCGACACGACCAACACGATCACCCAACTCTGGGCGCAGATCCAGCCTGGCGGGCTACTCCGTGCCCCCCACCGCGTAGAGGCGCTGATCATTGAACATCCCCTTGGCCTCCGGCGGCCGGGGTGCTGCCCCGGACCCGGCACCACTTCGGAGATCAAGCGGAAACAGCTAAGGAGGGGAGGGTGGTCATCTCCCCGCGGCGCGGACAAGCCCTGCCAGACGGCGGGCCACTCCGCGCAAGGGACACCCCAACCCTTGCCCTCCGGACCCACCGCCCGGCAGCCCCCAGGAACGCGCCGCGAGGAGATGACCACCCCCACCGCAGGCACGAACCCCTCCACAGCCGAAAACAGGCAACCAAGGCCAAAAGGCTCCTGCGGCCAGACCTTCCCGGCACAGAGGAGGCGGCGAGCAAGGCCAGCGGCCCCCGCGACAACGCGGCCCAGACCGGCACCCGAGTCTTTGAAGTCACGGGAGAAACGGCCAATCGAGCAGGGCACTGCGGCACCCCGCCAGGGATGGCGAAGTAGTCAAGCTCGGGTAGCAAGCAGATACGGGTAATCGGGCCATCGACGCTGGTCAGCGGTCGGTGGCCAGCAGGTTGAGGGCCTTGGCGCGGTCTTCGGCGTGGGGCGGGTGTCCAGCGCCAGGATGATCGAGCGTTCGACGGTGCAGCGAACCTTGCTCCGAGAGCCGATCGCAGGCTCAGGTCAGGGAATCAGGACAAGCTTCCCGCGGATGTGGCCGTTCTCGCTGATGCGGTAAGCCTCGGCGGCGCGGTGGAACGGGAAGGTCTGCACCTTAATCACCAGCCTGTTCTGGGCCAGTAGCTCGGCGACCTCGGCCAGGGCCCGCATCGGCTGACTGTCCGCGCTGCCGCCGGTTACCCGTGCGCCGGCCTGCCCGGCGTCGAAGTTGGCGATCGTGACGACCTTCGACGGGGCGGGGACCAGCTTGATCAAGTCGCCGGCCGGGGTCTTGCCGGCGACGTCGAACACCGCGTCGACCGGCCCACCGGCGGCCGCCTGTACCCGGGCGACGACGCCCTGGCCGTAGAGCACAGGGATTGCGCCGATCTCCCGCAGGTAATCGTGGTTGGCCTGACTCGCCGAGGCGATCACCCGCACGCCTCGGGCCACCGCCATCTGCACGGCGACCGATCCCACGCCGCCGGCACCGCCGTCGACGAACAGGGTGTCACCGGCCTTGACGTCGAGTAGGCGAAGGCCGCGTTCGGCGGTCTCGCCAGCGACACCGGCCGCGGCCGCCACGGCCCAGTCGATGGACGACGGCTTGGCGGCCCACGAGGTCAGCACGGCGTACTCGGCCTGGGTGTTGCGGCCACGACCGAACACCTCGTCTCCCACGGACACACCGGTCACGCCCTCACCGACCTCATCGACGACCCCAGCGGCGTCGTAGCCCAGGTAACCGGTGCCGGACAGCTGTTGCCCGCCAGACATCATCCCGCTCAACGTCTTCCAGTCAATCGGGTTCACGCTGGCCGCGCGCACCGCGATCCGAATTTCCCCCGAGCCGGCGTGGGAATCAGGTGTCTCGGCCCATTCCAGGACGTCGGGATCCCCGTAGGTGGTGAACTGCAACACTCGCATCCAACGGTCCTTCCACGTGGGCGGGGCGCCGCCACTTCGCGGACGTTTCTGATCAGTATCCCTGGATCCGGGTTACCCCTTACGGCAAAGAGACGACGAGGCCCGGTTACCGCCACTTGCCGGGCAGGCATGCCGCAGCAGCGACGATCCGGTCCCCGTGCCGGCGTCCTCGGGGGCGTGATGGAGTCGGAGAACAACGGAACGAAAAGTGGCGGTAAGCGGCCGGTGCCAGCAGGGCCATCTCGGCATCACCGACCGCTGGAACCACCACATCCACCACCATTCCGCGATCCACAGAACCTCGCCAGAAACTGCCGAGAACCCCGATTCTTGGCAGCAAACCTCCCGGCGTGGCTTCCAAGAACACGGTCGGTCCCGGGCTGTGACTTTCAGAGCTAGTTGGCGGCGCGAATCTTCAGCGTCATTCGGCAGTGTCGACGGTGATTGTGACATCGCCGATGATGTCCAGCTCGACGCCGATGCGCAACAGCGTGAACAAGGTGTGGGGGATCGCAGCATGGGTGTGTCTCCCTGACCGGGGTGGCCTGGGCACCCACCGTGGCGGCGGGACGCAGGCGGGGCGGTCTGGAGCGAGGCCTGAGCCACCGGCGGGAGCGCTGCCCAAGGGTGCGCTCCCGCCGGCGGCCGGTGGGAGGGAATCTTCAGGCCGCTGGAAAGGCGAGTCAGGCGTCGATTTGCTTGGGTGTGCTACCTCCGGTGATTTCGATCTTGCGGGGCTTGGCTTTCTCGGCGATGGGGATGCGCAGGGTCAGCACCCCGGCGTCGTAGCTGGCCTCGATGTGGTCGACATCGAGAGTGTCGCCGAGGAACAACTGCCGGGAAAACACCCCGCGGGGCCGCTCGGCGACCTGCAGCTCGACCTCCTCGCCGTAGCTGGGGGCGCGTTCGGCTTGGACGGTCAGCACGTTGCGCTCGACGTTGAGCTCCACCGAGGACGGGTCCACGCCGGGCAGGTCGAAGTGCACGACGAACTGCTCCCCGTCGCGGTAGGCGTCCATGGGCATCACCGCCGGACGGGACCAGGTGCCGTTTTGGCCGAATAGTTGCTGGGTGAGCCGGTCCAGTTCGCGGAACGGGTCGGTACGCATCAGCATCGGGGTCTCTCCTTCCTGAGCGTCGTCACGACGCCGGTCGCTAGAACCACTGTAGTGACACACTTCCAATACCGCGATTATCTAAACATGTCAAGCTTTTATGACAGATAGAAGTTTATTGCTATCCATCAACGCAAGTTATCGGAGTCGCGACTGAATCCCTGGTCGGCAGGAGTACCCGGCGTCTCGCGTACTGCCCCGAACAGCGACGGTGCGCCGACGCGTCCGCCCTGGCGCCCTCACACCACGCCACAGGAGTGGACAAGCTTGCGCCGTGCAGCATAGAATCCGCCGCACAGCTAGCAGGATGTTGCTCCCTTCGCGAGGAGGTGGTAGCGCGAACTGTGAGATCAGTGGCGATGGTGCGTTGCTCTCCCGCACCCCCCACCAACCCGACCCGGGACGACCCGGGCCCGGTGGTGATGACCTACCGGGGCCACCGCCACCAGGAGAGCGTCTGACACCAACGCTGGGCCCTGGCCGCAAGCAGCTACCGCGGCCAGGGCCCTGTTCATGACCCGGAGGACCGGTGAGCCCACCACGGGGCATCCGCCACAAGCTCGACGACCAGGACTTCCCCGCCTACACCATGGGCCTGGCCGCCGAACTGCTCGGCGTACAACCGGCCTTTTTGCGCAGCCTGGATGCCGCCGGACTGCTCAGCCCGGGTCGCTCCGCCGGCGGCCAACGCCGCTACAGCCGCGCCGACCTCACCCTCGCCTTGGAAGTCCGCGAACTACTCGACCAGAACATGCCCCTGGCCGCGGCCATCCGCATCGTCAGCCTCGAACGGCAACTCGCCGCAGCCGACCAACGCATCGCCCACCTCGAACACACCACCCACCCGCCGTCCATCACCCAGCACACCGCGACTGACCACCCCCGGGACCAGGGCCCCAGCTGGGGCCCTGGTCCCGGGGG
>JBHELN010000043.1:0-11154 GCA_046263115.1 Pseudonocardiaceae bacterium
GGCGCCGTCCACCGACGAGCCACCGTACTTCTGGACGATGAGCGCCACGCCGACCTCCCCTCTAACGACACACGAAAAGGCCGTGCCCCCGGATGGAAAGGGGACACGGCCCGAGAGCTTCGCCGGCTATGCGGTTACGGCGTGTCGGCGCCCCGTACTGATCAGACCGGTGCCTAGGGTCAAGGTGAGCAGCGCGGTCACCAGGTGCAGCCACTGGTCTCCCACCGGGCCGGGGGGAATCGACAGCAGGGACAGGTAGCCAAGCCACCCGATAACGGTAGCCAGCGCGTAGACACCACCGATAGCGATGTTCAATCCCTCGTTGCCGGCAGGGGTCAGCGCAAACGCTCCGAGCAGCCAGAACGCCCCGATTCCGAGGTGCACGATGTTGTGGTACGGGTTGATCAGAAACACCCCGAAAAGGTCGTGGTTCGTCATCTCGGTGAAGTTGGCGAAACCCGAGACGAAAAACCCGATGATCCCGCCCAGGATGTAGATGGCACCAGGATCATGGAGAAGTTCTGCTCAAACGTCCTGCTGCGGCCCCTGAGCTTGATCCCGAACTTCTCTTCTGGACTAGCAAACGCCATGCCGGCGTTGCGCCATCACCTCAGGTTCTTGGCACGCCCTTCGGCTCGCAACCGGCCCACGGTTCGCTGCTGACCAACGGACCACTCGATCGGATGGCGAAGATCGCTACCGGAACGGTGCTTCAGCATCGGCTGTCCCACGTCGACTGCATGGCTCGGCCCCGGTGCCGGGGCGGCCGCTCAGTGGCGGCACTGCGCCAGTACGATGCTCCTCTCCGTGACCGGAGGCCCGAACATCGTATACGTAGAGTAACCTAAGCCTCTGAAGGATGGAAGTGGGCACATGACTGGTCTGTTAGACGCGATGCGCAAGAGACGGATGCTGGTCATCGCCACCGGGGTGGTACTGGCGGCCGGACTCGGCACATCCGCAGCGATCTGGGGTCCTGAGTTCTTCGCTGCGGGTCAACCTGCCAAGGCAGCGAATGCGGCGAGTAGCACCGACAAGACTTCAAACACCTCAGCCAAGGCCCTACCGGCCGGCTTCAGCCAGTTCCGCAGTGATCAAGCCGGCTTTGAACTGGCCTACCCGTCCACCTGGACCAAGCTGAGCCCGAAAGATCCCCAGGTGCTGCTGCTGCTCGCGCAGGGCACCCAGGATTCCCTGCTGATACGGGCCAGTGAGCTGCAAGAGCCGGTCGGACCCCAACAACTCCCCGCCGCCAGGCAGGTGACCGACAAGCTCGTGACGTCCAACAAGACGGTCCAAATGATCACTGAGCCGAAGCAGATTGAGTTGGGCGGGTTGCCCGGCTTCTTCTACTTCTATTCGTTCAAGGACACCACCAGCGGCCAGGAGGGCGCGCACTCGCACTTCTTCCTGTTCAACGGTAAGACCATGATCAGTATGGTCTTCCAGACCCTGCCCCGGGAGCGGTTCGCCTCCACCGCACCGACCTTCGACAAGATTGCAGCCTCCTTCCACGCGCTGAAAAAGTAACGGTTCCGCACGCGCACGCCCAGCCTCGACGTGTGCGCAACCGTGGCGACACGACGGCGTCGTCAGAGCCACGGCGGGAGGGTAGGCAGCCCAGCGGGCGCGTGCAGTTGCGCGCCGGTGCAGCGACCAGTGAGCCAGCCGGCGAGCTGCTGTACCGTCCCGGAGACCAGCACCGGGGCGGCTGACTCCGGACCGAAGGACACCGGTTCGGAGCCCGGGCTGTGCAGCTCGATCCGACCGGCCACCCGGGTGTGCATCCAGTCGGCGAGGTCTCGTACCAGCACTGTCGCGATGTCGGCAGGTATCGCGTCGATCTGGACACCGGCGCCGAGGTCCACGAGGTGCAACCACAGCTCACGCACCCGCGCCCACGGGACCCAGGAGGCGCGCACCGGGCCATGCCTGGTGCCGACGGTGGCGGCCCAGTGATCCGCTGCCAGCTGCTCCGCAGTCGCGGCGAACGCGGCTCCGGTGCTGCGGAGATCATCGAGCTGGGTAAGACGGGGGCGTGCCGCGCCGGACTGGATGTCGTCGTCGCGGGCCTGCACCGACGGGTACATCGGGGTCTCGATTCCGGTGCGCGCCCAGGTGAGCAGCCGGCTTAGGGCCTCGGCGTTTCGAGCGACGTGGGTCACCACGTGGCCGCGGGTCCAGCCGGGCAATCGGCAGGGGCCGCGCAGGTCGGCCAGCTCCGTGACGGCCTGTTCAAACCGCGCCTGGGCGTCGGCAACCCAAGACAGCTCCCGATCCGGCCTGCTCACATCTGGCAACACTACAAGATCTCGGCAGGCCGGTAGGCGGCAGCTTGGGGGTATCGGGCCACCACCGCGTCAACCGCAGCGATAACTGCCGCGACCTGCTCGGTGGCCGCTCCGGTGAACCGGAGTCGATCGGCGAGCAGCGCATCCAGTTCAGCCCGGTCTAGCGGCAACCTGCTGTCTGCGGCCAGCCGGTCGAGCAGATCGTTGCCGGCGCCTTTCTCTCGCATCGCGACAGCGACCGCGACGGCGTGTTCCCTGATCAGCGCGTGCGCGCTTTCCCTTCCCATCCCGGCACGCACCGCAGCGATCAGGATTTTCGTGGTGGCCAGGAACGGCAGGTAGCGCTGCATCTCTCGGTCGATCACCTCCGGGTAGGCGCCGAATTCGGCGAGCACCGTGAGAAAGGTCTCGACCAGCCCGTCGAAGGCGAAAAACGCATCCGGCAGCGCCACCCGGCGCACCACCGAGTCCGACACGTCGCCTTCGTTCCACTGCGCGCCGGCCAGCTCGGCCACCATCGAGGCATAGCCTCGCAGCACCACAGCCAGGCCGTTGACCCGCTCGCAGGAGCGCGTGTTCATCTTGTGCGGCATGGCACTGGACCCGACCTGACCAGGCTGGAATCCCTCAGTGACCAGTTCATGGCCGGCCATCAGCCGGATCGTGGTCGCCAACGAGGACGGGCCCGCGGCCAGCTGCACCAAACTGGTCACCACCTCGTGGTCCAGCGACCGCGGATAGACCTGCCCGACGCTGGTAAGCACCCGAGCGAAGCCCAGATGTACGGCCACCCGCTGCTCCAGTGCCGCCAGCGCGCGGTGATCACCACCGAGTAGGTCCAGCAAGTCCTGGGCAGTTCCCATGGGGCCCTTGATCCCGCGCAGCGGGTAGCGCGCGAGCAGCTCTTCGAGCCGGGCGAAGGCCACCAGTAGCTCGTCGGCCGCGGAGGCGAACCGTTTGCCCAGCGTGGTGGCCTGAGCCGCGACGTTGTGGCTGCGCCCGGCGATTACCAGCTCGGCGAACTCCGCGGCTCGGCCCGCCAGATTGGCCAGCAGGGCGACGCAGCGGTCCCGCACGTGTTCCAATGAGCGGCGGATCAGCAGCTGTTCCACGTTCTCCGTCAGGTCCCTCGACGTCAGCCCCTTGTGGATCTCCTGGTGACCGGCCAGCGCGTTGAACTCCTCGATGCGCGCCTTGACGTCGTGCCGACTCACCCGCTCCCGAGCCGCGATGGACTCGAGATCCACTGCCGGCACCACCCGTTGATAGTCGTCGAGCACCCGCTGCTCGACCGGCAGGCCGAGATCGGCCTGAGCCCGCAACACCGCCAGCCACAGTTGCCGCTCTAACACCACCTTGTGCTCCGGCGACCACAGCGCGACGAGCTCGCCTGAGGCGTAGCGCGCCGCCAGCACGTCGGGGATCACCAACGCAGCCTACGACTGCCTGACCTGGCGTGCCCGGTCCTGCGCACCTCGCATGTCGCGCTCCCGTGCGCGGTGTGTCGCGCTCCTACGCCCGGTATGTCGCGGTCCCGCGCCCGGTGTGTCGGACCGGGACACGTATTTCTCGACCGCCGGCGAAAGGAATGAGAGATGCCCATGATCGAGGCCGACACCTTGCTCGCGGTGCGGGCCGGCCGTCTTTTCGACGGGGATCGGGGGCTCGAGCCGAGTACGGTCCTGATCGACGACGGCAGGATTGTGGACGTCAACACCACCGGCGCTGCGCCTCCCGCGCACGCTGACGTGCTCGTCCTGGGTCACGATGTCTGCCTACTACCCTGGCTCATCGACGCGCATGTCCACCTCGCCTTAACGCGAGCGCCGATGTCGTGGGCGGGCTCGCCGCCGTTGACGACACGCAGCTGTTGGACCAGATGGCGTGGGCCGCATGTCAGGCGCTGCAGGCGGGCATCACGACCGTACGGGACGGGCATCACAACCGTACGGGATCTGGGCGACCGCAACTTTCTGGCGCTGCGATTACGCGACCAGCTCGACGCGTCGGCCCATCCGGGACCGCACATCGTCGCGTCCGGGTCCACCGATCACCATCCGCGCTGGTCACTGCGACTTTTTGGGTGGTGTGGCCAACGGCGTACGAGAACTCCGCGCGGCGGTCCGCGAGCGGACGATGATCGAGCCGTGATCGGCGCACCGCCTCCGCCTATGCCTTCTACTTGCTGCCGCGCGCCCCGGTGACTGATGACCGTGCGTCGGTGCGCTCCTGGGCAGCCAGGGCGTGCTCGCGCTGCCTGGCCATGCCGTCGAGCTGCCGGCGTATTTTTCCGCATCTCGTTGCCGGTGACCGAGGAGATGGTGGAGCGATCTTTGCCGGTCTTCGCCCGCGCCATCCAACGAGCCAGATCCGATGACCTGAGTCCCGCACGGCTGGGGTGATGTGTCGCCAGCGAGCATAAAGACACGACACACTGGGCAAGAGGGCACGACGCGCGGGGCGCTAGGGCAGGACACGCCGGAACAAGTCGAGGGTCTCGTCGGCCCAGCCGAGGGCGTCGAGCCCAGCGGTGACGTTGGTCGGTGGGTGGGTCAGCAGGGTGTCGCGGCGGATCAGGCGAGCGAAGTCGACCCGAACCGGTTCGGTTCGCGGGGTCCGCCCGTCCCGCTGGTAGAAGGCGACCCCGGCACGCACCATGATGTCGATCAGTTCCTGAGCGACGATGCCGTAACCCACCGTGGTCGAATGGATACCATCCAGCGAGAACAACCCACCAGCGCGCCGCCCGGAGGCGTCGCTGGTGAGAAAACGCGAATCCGGCACCGGGGACAGCGCCGCCAGCTCGGGCGGCAGCGGGTACGGCCGCCACCAGCTGGGACGCGCTCGCGGGCTGTCCAGATAACGGCGGGACGCGAGCCGGTCGAGTACTCCGGCGATGTCCACCAGGTACCAGTCCCGACCCTGCCGCCGGCCGTCGGCGACCACCAGGGTGATGGCGTCGTTGTACTGGTCGATAGCGCTGTCGACGGCACGCGCCTCGTCCCCGGTGATCGACGGATCTCGACCCACCTCGAACCTACTGTCGGAGATCCACGGGCGGGTGTAGTACGGGAAATACCGCGAGTCCGGCGCAATCTTGCCATCCACTCCGCGGGCGATCGGCGCGATGGTCACGTGCGGGACCGTGCACCAGATAACGTGCCGGGCTCGGATCGCCTGCACCTTGGTCACCACGTGGGCCAGCTCGGCGATGAAGTGGGTGGGCCGCCAGACCGTGAAGGCGCCGTTGCGCGTGAGGTCGTCGTAACCCGGCCCGCTCCACACCACGCGTAGATCGGTCACCGCGCCCAGCGCGTTGTTCGCACCTAAAAAAACCACCAGCGTCTCGATGCCATGATCGGGGTCGTCGCCGGTTTCAGCGCCCAAAGCAGCCGCTGCGTCGAACACTGTGCTGCGCCGATCCGCTTCGGTGGCCCTGGGCAGCATGCGAAGTGCGGCGCGCGCGCTGTGGTTCTGCACGATCTGGTGCACCAGGTCGTCGGTCGGCTGCCCGACCTCGGCCGCGCAGCTGTCCGCGGTGCGATCCAGCGCATCGCGCAGTCCCCAGCCGTACATCGCAAGTACATGGTTGGTGGCCGACGGGGCGGGTAGCACCGAGCCAGGGCCGCGCTCCCAGTAGTCCTCCACCTGGTCGGCGAACTGCCGGGCGGCAAACAGCGCCATCGGCAGCTCCCACCAGCTCAGCTCCGAGCCGAAGCGTTCCTCCAGCACGCGCATCAGCAGTTCAATGTTCAATGGCAGCCCGCCTGGGCCGCCGTAGATCGGGTAACGCAGCCCGTCCCAACCCAGCTCGTAGGCGACGGTGGCCGAATAGGACAGGTCGGTCTGATAGACCGCACCGCTGGCGAACCCCTGGGTCACTGAATCACCGATGGTGACCAGCCGGTTGGCCGGCGTGCCCTGCCAGGTGGTGGCGACCGGAATACCGACGGTGGGGTCCCACACCGGCTCACGGGCTTCGGTCGTGATGACCACATCGTCTGGAGGGCTCATCGGGAACGCCGATCAGCCGGCGGTATCGGCTGGTCTGGACCGCTGCGCCTGCCGCAACGCGTCGATCACCATTTCCAGCCAGCGTAGGCTGCGCCGGTAACTCTCGGTGTCCTGATCGGACGGCGCCGGGGGCAAGATGCGGTCCGGCGACCCGGCGATGCTTACCCGCCCGGAGACATCGAGTACGACATGCAAGGTTTCCAGCATCCAGCCCCATTCAGCGGCAGATGGGTAGCCCCGGCCCGGAAGCTGAACCACGCCGCCGTGGCGGGGCAACGTGCCGAGCACCCGGGTCAGGCTGTGCTCCAGGTCGTGCAGCACCCACCCTTCCCACAGCTGGCGGACCGGTCCGGTCTCCTTGGTGCCGCACCAGTAGTCCACGACGTAGGCCAGCCGGCCGTCGATGGTGCCGATGGGTACCGGCAGTCCGGTGACTTCGGCCAACGGGTCGTCGGTACAGCCGGCGAGCTGCCAGCGCACCAGCTCGCGCAGCCACGACCATTGTTCGCGGAGGAAGCGAACGCCTTCCGGCGACAACGTCAGCAACAGTTGCTCGCCTTGGCGGTCGCAAATGACCATTGTCTTGCTCAGCCTCCAACCCCACGAATGATCGTCGGGAGGCTATCGCGTCAGGCACCCGCGGACTGGCCATCTTCGCGGCGCGTCGCTGTCAATCCGATATCGCGGCGGTAATGCCCGCCAGGAAGGTGAACCTGCTCGACACGCTGGTAAGCCTGCTTGCGTGCGGCCGCGAGATCGACGCCGGTGCCCAGCACTGAAAGCACCCGACCGCCTGCGGAGACGACCGCTCCGTCCGTACGGCGCCGGGTGCCTGCGTGCAGCACTCCGGGGCTTGTGGATCCGATGATCACATCTCCGATTCGGGGAGTACCGGGATACCCTTCGGCGGCCACCACGACTACCACCGCGGCCCCCGGGTCCCAGTCCAGCGGCGGCTGCCGGGCCAGCGTCCCGGTGGCGGTGGCCATCAGTAGCCCGGCCAGCGGCGTGCGCAGCAGGGCCAGCACCACCTGGGTCTCCGGATCGCCGAAGCGGCAGTTGAACTCGATCACCTGGGGGCCCTCGGCGGTCAGTGCCAGGCCGGCATACAGCAGCCCGGAGAACAGGGCACCACGCTGCGCCAGCTCGTCCACCACCGGTTGCACCACCCGCTGTACGACGTCGGCGGCCAGCGACTCGGGCGCCCAAGGCAGCGGGGCGTAGGCGCCCATCCCGCCGGTGTTGGGGCCCACATCTCCTTCACCGACTCGCTTGTAATCCTGCGCCGGTAGCAGTGGCACCACCGTGCGGTGGGTGTCGACCAGGCAGAAAAGCGAGAACTCCGGACCGTCGAGGTAGGACTCCAGCAGCACCGGATGGCCACCGTCGAGCAGGGTCAGCGCGTACGCCCGGGCCACTTCCAGATCCTCGGTGACCACGACTCCCTTACCCGCAGCGAGCCGATCGTCCTTGACCACCCACGGCGGCCCGAAGTGGCTCAGCGCCGCATCCAACCGGCCGGGGTTGTCCACCAGTTCGCTGCGCGCGGTGGGCACGCGCGCGGCGGTCATCACGTCCTTGGCGAACGCCTTGGAGCCTTCGATCTGCGCCGCGCCGGCGCAGGGACCGAAGCAGGCGATCCCGGCGGCGCGCACCGCGTCGGCTGCACCCATTACCAGCGGCGCTTCCGGCCCGATCACGACGAGATCAGCGCCCCAGGACAGGGCTAATTTGGCCACTGCGTCGGGATCCGTGGCGTCCACACCGGCCTGCTCGGCGACGGCGGCGGTGCCGGCGTTGCCGGGCGCGCAAGCCAGCGCGACGACCACCGGGTCGTTGGCCAGCGCCAGCACCAGCGCGTGCTCCCGGGCACCGGCGCCGATCACGAGGACTCGCACGGAGCGAAGGGTACGTTTCCTTACCGGGTGATCACCTACAGGCCGGAAAAATGACCAACTCACCGGCTGTAACGGTCGGTACGCTATCAGGGGCGCTGGTTGACCGCACTAGGTTGAACCGTACTGGGTTGATCGCGCTGCGTGGGATGGGGCACCACATGAGCAGTACCGCCCAGCCTGCCTCGCGGGCCGAGCTGGCCAGCGCCTGGTCGCATGCGCTGAGCTCGACGGCCGACGTGCCGTTATGGCCGGAAATCGTCGAAGAATGCCTCCGTGCCCAGGCCGACCGGCTCCTTGATGTGTTCCACCAGGAACCGTTCTGCCCGGAACCAGTGGAGCAGGCCGCCGCCGCGCTAGTGGCGCTGGGCATTGCCGATGATCATAGCTTGGCGCGCACCGTGGAACTGCTCGGCCGGGTGCTACCCACGCTGCCGGAACTGAGCACCGTCGACGAGCTGACCGGCAAGATCGCGTCCGCGCTCGCCGCCGTAGTCACGGGGTACACCGCAGCGAGACGGCGCCGTCACTTCGACGAGCGCAACGTCTGGTTCCGGGAGATGTTCGACTCCGCCCCGGTGGGCATGGTGATCAGCCGGTTGGACGGCACCATCGTCGAAACCAACGGTGCTCTCACCGAACTTTTGTACTACCGACCCGCCGAGCTGGCCGGGCGGGAGCTGGCCGAGATCTTCCATCCCGATGACGCGGCGCTGCTGCGGGCCGGTTACCAGTCGCTCATCGACGGCAAGCGGGGGCGTTTGCAGCGCAGGGCCAAGGTGATTACCGGGCGCGGGGACACCACTTGGGTCGCGCTGACGGCGTCGTTGCTGCGTGACGCGGCGGGCACCCCCACCCACCACGTCACGATGGTGGAAGACATCGCCGAACGCCAGCTGCTCGAGCAGCGGGTGCGTCACCAGTCGCTGCATGACCTGCTGACCGGGCTGCCCAACCGGCTGCATTTCGCGATCCACCTCGAAGAGCAACTCGAACGCGACCGCAACGCCGCCTTCATGATCTGCAAGATTGACTTGGACTGCTTCGGGATTGTCACCGACGGGCTTGGTATCAGCATCGGTGATCTGCTGCTGCGATCGGTCGCTGCGCGGCTGGAATCGCTGGTCGCCGGCGAGCGGGCCTTCGTCGCGCGTATCGATGCCGACGAGTTCGCCATTCTCGTCGAGGAATCGCCGATTACTCCCAACGCGGCCAGCTTCGCCGCGCGCATCAATGCCGAGCTGTCCGAACCGGTGTATCTCGCCGGTCGGGGACTTGCCGTCTCGGCCTGCGTCGGCATCGTGCGACGCACCGCCGGCGAGACTGAGGCGAAAGAGCTGATCCGAGCCGCCGAAGCAACGCTGCACCGGGTGAAGCGGACCGGCCGCGGGCAGTGGGGGCTGTACGACCCATCCGCCGACGCCGAAGATCGGGCTCGGTACGCGTTGGCCACTTCGATGCCTGAAGCCTGGGAGGACGGTCACGTAACGCTGTCCTACCAGCCGCTGGTAAGGCTCGATCAGGCGGCGGCCGACACCGGTCAGACCGTGGCGCTGGCGACGCTGCTGGGATGGAACCATCCGGAGCACGGCGTGGTGGAGCACGACGATTGTCTCGCTCTCGCTGAGCAGACAGGTCTGGTCCTGACAATCGGGCGGTGGATGCTTCGCCAAGCCTGCGAGCAGCTGCGGACGTGGCGTGACGCACGCGGCGTGGGGGTGCCGCCGGTGCGCATCGATCTGACCACGTATTTGACGCAGGACCCTGACCTGGTCGAGCTCGTGCGGGCCACCCTGGCGGCAACCCGGCTAGGGCCGGCGGATATCCAGCTCGGGATGCCGGTCGAGGTGATCGTCGCAGGGCACGGCGACGCCGTGGACAACCTGGGCACCCTGGCGGATATCGGGGTGCGCACTGTGCTCACCCATTACGGCCAGGCGGTGGGCAATCTTGGCCTACTGGAATCGTTGCCGGTGGCAGGCGTGGAGCTGGCCGACTCGCTGGTGCGCGTGGCTGTGACCAGGCCGGATTCAGTGGTGCGCCCCGCATTGGCCGACCTGGTGCCGTTGATCCGCCGCACGGGCGCAGTGGTGGTGGTGACCGGTGTCGACTCTGCGGAGCAGGCGCACTGGTGGCGGAATATCGGTGCCGACTCCGGGCGGGGCGCGGCGCTAGCGCGCTAGCGCCAGCAGGTACGCCGCCTCCAACCGCACCGGGCCGCCGTCTGGGGATGCCTGCCGCTCGATCGCGGCGACCATCTCCCCGGCCCGATCACCCGCAGCCTGCTTGGCGGCGAGGTAGGCCGCCGAATGCGCGTTATAGAATTCGGTCATCTGCTGTGGCGAATCGAAATGCCACGGCAGTGCGCGGCGCTCGATGCGCACGTCGTTGAATTCGGTGCTCAGCCGTTGCTGCAGTACCTGCGGTTCTCCCCAGCTCAGCGTGTCGGGAACGGCCGGATCGGGCGGCACGAATTGTCTGATGACGCGAGCCCGCGCAGCGATGCACCCATCGGCGGCCCATGCGGTCAGCGCAAGCCGACCACCGGGCTTGAGCACCCGACGCAGCTGCGCCAAGGCCACCTCAGGCCGTGGGGCGAAAACCACGCCAAAGGCGGACAGGACCACGTCGACGGTGTTATCGGGTATCGGGAGCTCTTCGACGTCGGCCTCGATCCACTCGACCGCGGGCCCGGTGCGCTCCCGGCCCAGCTGCACCATCCCCGGGGCAATGTCGGCCGCGGTGACCCGCGCGCCCCGCGCCGCGGCCCGGATCGCGACGTTGCCGGTGCCGGCCGCGGCATCGAGCACGTGCTCGCCGGCTCTGGGTACAGCCGCGTCGACCAGCGCGTCCGCCGCCGGCTCCAGCCGCCGCGCGAGACCGGAATAGTCCGCCGATCCCCACAGCTTTGCGGTGGCGGCTCGCCTGTCGTCGGTCATGCGGCGCGGCGTAGT
>JBHELN010000044.1:0-6504 GCA_046263115.1 Pseudonocardiaceae bacterium
TCGAAATCGACCCCGCCGAGGCGCTCGATGCCCTCCGGGGTGCCCAGAATCTCCACCCCGCCGGGTTGTTTGCGCAACACGGTGGCGTCGAAGGTGCCCCCGCCCAGGTCATAGACCGCCACCGTCTGCCCATCGTCGAGCAGGCGGGAGGCGGCGTAATGTGCCGCGGCGGCTTCGGGTTCGGTCACCAGGGGTGGGTTGTCCAGGCCCGCGTACTGCGGCACCTCCTCGAACAACGCCCGTCGAAACGGACCCCAGTTGGCCGGATGCGTCAGCAACACCCGCTCGGGCGGCTCGCCCTCGGTCTCGACCACCTTCTTGACGACATCCCGCAACAGCGCACCGAGTAGCGCGGTGACGGAATACGACTGGCCGCCGAGCATGACCGGTGTCGGGTTGCCCAGCCGGCGCTTGAACTCGCGGCTGACCCGGTCCGGGCTACTCACCGCCCGCAATATGGCCGCTTCCCCGGTGACCAGGACACCATCCTCCCGGACGTAGACGGCCGCCGGAGTCACTACTGAACGATCACCCAGCGTGAACATTTCGACTCGGGTGGAAGATGCGATTGCGGCCGCGACGAACGTCGTGCCGAGGTCTACCCCGAGGCTGTAGCCCACCGCGCCTCCCTGGAATGACACTCAATAGTAACTCATGGTCACTCGGGTCGATCTGATATTTCAGAGCCCTGCGATGACAGTTGTGATACATATCGACGCAAGCCAGACTGTGAGTTACCGAGCGCGCACAACAAGGGGGTAAACCCCCCCTCGGAGTAGGGTGCATCCCCTTCCCTTCGGTGTCCACAGGCGTCGAGGATGCGGTGATGGTTTCCCGGTTTCCGCACCGCACCGGTGATGATGTGGACGAGCCTGTCGCCGAGGCGTGCCGCCGGAAGCACCAGGATCGGTGGCGGCGCCGCAGGCTGCTGCAGCGGCAGCTGCATGACGGAGCGGCGCTGCGGATCTCGGCTCTGACTTTGCGCCTGGGGTTGCTCGAGCATCGCGCTGCGCCCGATGGGCAGGCCGTGCAGGACTCCATCGGCGAGCTACAGGATGAGTTGCACACCGTGCTGGAGGAATTGCGTGATGTGGCGTCCAAGATTTACCCGCCGCTGCTAGACGAAGCCGGTCTCGGTCCAGCGCTGCGCGAAGTAGCGGCGACACTTCAGGCACCGGTTACGGTCGTGGCGTCGGAAGATCGATTCGGTCCAGCGGCGGAAGGTGCGGCCTATTTCGCCGTGATGCAGTGCCTGGCAGCGCAGCCAGCCGGAGCACGGTCGATGAAGGTTGTCGTCGGCCGGGAAAACGATACGTTGATGCTGTCAGTGTCCGGGGTAGATGCTTTTCATGCGGAACTAATAGACGATCAGGTAAGACCACTGGGCGGAACCGTCGAAGAGATAACCGGAAGCGCGCCGGGCGCCAGCACGGTCATTGCGAGGATTCCATGCGAGTAGCACTGGCCGAAGACGGCGCCCTTTTTCGTGAGGGGCTTCTCATGCTGTTGCGCGCAGCGGGTCATCAGGTCGTGTGCAGCGCGGCCGACGGCGACGAATTAGTGGCGCAGCTGACCACTGCGCCCGCAGATGTGGCGATCCTAGACATCCGTATGCCGCCGGAACCGGATGGTGGCCTGATCACTGCCGAGCGACTCCGGGCAGCTCACCCAGACCTAGGTTTGCTGTTCCTGTCGCATTACGCGGAGTCCCATTACCTCATGCGGATCCTTGAGATCGGCACCGAAAGCATCGGGTACCGGCTCAAGGAGAAGGTGGGCAGCGTCGAAGTGCTCACCGATACCCTGGATCGGATCGGCAATGGAGAAATCGTCATCGAGCCGGTGCTGGCGAAGCGGCTCGTCGAGCGTACCCGAGGTGACAAGAAAGACGTCGTTGCGGCGCTGTCAGATCGCGAGCAAGAGGTACTGAGGCTGATGGCCGAAGGGCGGTCGAACAACGGGATAGCCGGCCAGCTCTACATCACACCCAAAGCGGTGGAAAAGCACATTGCGAACATTTTCGTCAAGCTCGGGCTCCATATCGATACGGCCGCTCACCACCGGCGGGTGCTTGCTGTTCTGACCTACTTACGTTCGCAGCGCAACCACGGTTGAGTGCGCAGGCTTGGCTGGTGACGCGCTGGCTTCTAGCGTAGAGACGCACCGACCGGTGGTGGGATGATGAACAGCACGATCCCGGCGAGGCCGTTGCGCCTGCTGCTGGCCAGCGCTGCGGTGGCCGCCGTGTTCGCCGTCATGGTCATCGCCATCGGCTCATTCATTGACTCAGCCCTGGTGGCTGTGGTGCTGCCGTTCGGCGCGGCGGCATTGAGCGCGGCCGGCCTGGCGTTCGGGTTGTCGCGGATCGATCGACTAGCCCAGCACACCGGCCCCACGACCGATCCCCACACCACTTCCGACGAGGCTGGCGCCGGTGTCCAGGCGGGCTCGCTGCACGAAGCGCTCTACGACCTGGCCCGGGTCCTCGCCGAGGGCACTCGGGCTCAGCACGCGGTGGTGTGGCTAGCCGCCGCGGAGAAGCTGGTCAGTGCCGCGACTTATCCTGCGGTCACCGGCGTCGAACCGCGCACCACAACGCTGGCGGCCCTGCTGGCGCAGCCGGACGTGGACCATGCGGTGCCGGTGCTGGATGGATCCGTGCTCCGTGCGGCGCTCACCGTGGGCAAACCCGGGCGTCCGGTGACGCCGGCAGACCAACGGCTCATGCAGGATGTCGCTCAAGGCGCGGGGCTGCTGCTTCGTGGTGCCCAGCTGGCGTCAGAGCTCGAGGACCGGGTGCAGCGGGCCGATGAGCTGGCCACTCAGCTGCAGGCATCCCGGCAGCGGCTGACCAGGGCACGGGAGCTCGAACGCCAGCGTTTGGTCGGCGAACTCACCCAGGTGACAACCGCCCGACTTGCTACCTTGCGCGGCGACGTCGCTGAGATCCATGATCTGCTCGCCGGTGGTGAAGCGGACATCGAGTGCACCCAACGGACCCTTGCACGAGCCCGCGCTGGACTAGACGAGCTGCTAGACCGATTCCGGTTGATCGCCCGCGGGGTGTATCCGGCAGTGCTGCGCAGTCAGGGTCCCGCTGCCGCGCTTGAGGAGGTGGCGACCGATTTGCCCCGGCCCGTGCGCCTGTCCGGACATCTGTCCCACCGGTTGTCCTGGGAAATCGAGTCAGGGATTTACTGGTTGGCGGCTTCAGCGATGCAACAGCTCGCCGGTCGGGTCGCCGAAACGCCGCTGCGAGTGCACCTTGAGCACACCCAGCGCCAGCTGTCGGTCCGCATCGAGGATCCCACTGCCGCGATCACGGCGTATGAGGTACGAACGGCGCTGACTGACGATGTCGATCGGCTGGCCGCGCTGGGCGGCGATGTCGAGATAGTCGAAGACGGTGCAGGTGGCATCGCACTGCGCGGCTGGTTACCCGACCAGCTCGAACCCTCGGTCGGGCCATGACCAGCCGGTTCTGGCACGCGCTTAACTATCCGCTGATGACTGCGCTGGCGGGCGGCCTTTTCCTGATCATCCAGACCATCGTGGGCAACGTGATCCCGAGCCATCCGGTACTCGCCGCCGCGCTGGCCACCGCGGTCGTCGCGCCGTTGTTCCTGCCGCTGCAAGAGGCTATCGGGCGGCTGGTGAACCGGTTGGTGGGTAGCAGCCCACCAACGGCCTACCACGTGTTGGCCGACCTCACCGCGTTGTCCGGCGCCATGTCAGCGGATGCGTCCAATCTCTCCGGCGTCGCCGCAGCCATCGCCGCCCGGATGGGCGCTCGCTCATGCCGGCTGACCGTCGTGCACCCCGGTCTGCGGAATCGCAGCTACGCGTGGCCGGCCAGCTCCGGGCCGGCTGCCGATGACGTCGTAGTGCCGATCCGGCACGGTGGCGAGCAGATCGGCACGATGGCGGTGAGCTGGGCGGCAGGCGCACGCAGGTACACCCAGCGCCGTGCGCGGCTGGAGGAGATTGCGAACAGCCTCGGTGCCATCGTCGCGGTAAGCCGGCTCGGGATCGAACTGGAAAGGCAACTGCGTGCGGCGCAGGCGCACGCCGAGGAGATCGCGGTCGCCCGGCGGCAGACGGTGGCCGAAATGGACGGCGAGCGCCGACGCATGGAGCGCAATCTGCACGATGGCGCACAGCACCATCTGGTCTCGCTGCGGATGACGCTGGGGCTTGTCGAACATGGAGTAGCAAGCGGGCAATTCGATCAGGCCCGGGAAGGACTGAGCCGGCTCGCCAGCCAGATCGACAACGCCGAGGCGGTGCTCGCGGAGACCGCGACCGGGGTCTCCTCCATCCTGCTGACCGAGCGTGGGCTGATCGCGGCATTGAACTCCGACCTGTCCGGCGCACACTCACCGATAACCGTGACGTCACCCGAGGCTTTGTCCGGCCGCCGGTTCCCACCGGAGATCGAGGCGGCCGTGTACTTCTGCTGCCTCGAGGCGGTGAGCAACGCCCGCAAGCACGCACCGGGCGCCGCCGTCGGAGTGCGCCTTGGTGAGGCGGACGGCATCCTGCGCTTCACCGTCCACGACGACGGACCGGGTTTTGCGTCGGACTCCGGCGGCGACGCGCCCGCAGGCCGCGGGTTGCGCAACGTCACTGCCCGGATTGCCTCAGTTGGCGGCACGCTGGCGATCCGGTCGGTCCCCGGCGTCGGCACAACAATCGAAGGATCTGTTCCGCTGCCTCGCAAGCGGGATCTGCTAGACCGGGTACGTGAGCTCGTCCGGGAGGCGCGGACGCTCTACGACGGAAGCGCGGACAGCGAGCAGCTGCGCCAACTGCAAACGCAACTGGCCGGACGCGCCGGAGTCCGCCAGGCCAGCTCGGTATTGCGGGCGCTCGATGCCCTCCTGCGGGCCTCCCCACGCAGCGGTGATCGGGCCATAAAGCTGCGCTACCAGGTGGAGCAGATCCGTTCGGAAACTCACGAGCTGACCGAAGTCGAGCTACTCGATGAGCTGCAATCCGGCACGTTGCCGTTGACCTCCGAGGAGCGCCAGCTGGCTGAGGAACTGCTGGGCGCGGCTGGCTCGGAACCGAGAGCCAGGCTGGGGTTGGCAGCCGACGCCGATACCACGCAGCTACGTCTGGCGGCCGGCCAGCAGCTGGCCCGCTGGCAACGCCGAGCGTCCCATCCGGCCTCAACGAGGGCCGTCCGGGACGCTGCTGAGATTCTCGTTCGGACCTGCGAGCGATTGCTGACCCAAGCCGGCACCGGGTGATCGGCTAGCGCGGCGCGTTGCTGGGAGCCAGTAACGCAGCGGGGATGATCGCACTGGCCCGGGCCCGAAGGTTGCCGAGTAGCGCGAGATCGTTGTCGATCTGCCTGAGCAGCGCGGGAGCCTGCTCGAGTTCTTTGAGCGTGCGCTGGGACCGGTTCCGGGTGTCGGTCAGCGACCGCTGCATCTGCTCACTGCGGGCGCCATAGGCGTCACGCAAGTCTTGCTCGAGTTGGCGAAGCAGGTCGCGGGATTCCTTGGTCACCCTCATGCTGAAGTCGGTGATGTAACTGCGCACCGTGGTACTCGCCTGCTCCCGGCGTTTGTCCCGCCGGCGGTTGAGTTCTTCGACGACCGCGAGGCCGCCCATGAGCAGCATGGGTACCAGCGACAAGATCATCGGCAAGGTGAGCTCGGTCAATCTGGTGAGCAGGTAGAACATCACGAAACCCATGTAGGCGCGCAAGGCGATGTTCACCACGGCACTGATACCGACCCGCGAGGTGCCCAACGCTTGATCGGCGGTGAGCGCGGTAGGCAAATCCGTCACGATGGTGGCCTGCGGAGGGTCGATGATGTGCATCTCGCCCGGTGCAACGTGCTTGGCGGCCTCCAGCGAGACGGTCCTGCTCGACGTTACCGCGAGGTCGTTGTTGGCCTGGGCTTCAAAGGTCAGCCGTTGGCACAGCCAGCCGGCGAACTCATCCCAGTTCTTGGCAGGATCGTTGTGCTCAATGGTGTGCTCGGCTTGGGCCAGCACGCCTTGCATACGTTGCCGCAGATCGAAGTCGACGTCCGAAGTGACGGTGGCGAAGCTGTCCCGGAGCAACTTCTGCCACCGCACCGAGCTGGTCCGCAAGTCGTCCAGGCGTTCCTCGGCGAGCCGGGCCGCGGCCCGCGCCTGAGCGGACCGCCCGGGCCGCACCAGCCTGGATCGGCGGGATTGCAGCATCTCGGCGAGTTGATCCAGCGCGAAGAGCACGTGGTTGGCGACCGCGCGAAGGCTGGTCCGTTCGGCGTCGGCGGCGATTCGCTCGAGGGCCTCGAGCACCTTTGCGACACCGGACATCCGGGCGAGTTCGTCGTCGCCGGCGCGCTGACCCTGCGTGCACAACGTCGCCGACACGGCCACGGCTTCGACGCCGATCCCGGCCTCGTTCAATAGCGCCTTATCGCGTTCGAGAATCTGGCGCCATCGAGCATTTTCGTCAATCTTGGTGAGGACGAAGATGATGGTCGGGCACAAGTCCTGCAT
>JBHELN010000045.1:0-3014 GCA_046263115.1 Pseudonocardiaceae bacterium
ACTCCAGGGCGGCCACCTCACCCCCGCTGGCACGAAACGTCGTGCGCGCCGACCAGTCCCAGTCGCAGCAACTCGCCCAACCCAGTGGCGCTCACCGGTCCGCCTTTCCCACCAGTACGCAGGCGTCATCGTGGTGCATACCAGCGTCGCGCAGCAGCATCGCGGCGATCACCAGCGGCGTCTCGCAGACCAGCTGATCGAGGTCAGCGGCATCCCAGCGCCGGCTCACGCCATCGGAGTGCAGGACGACCACCGAATCAGCCGGAAGTGGGTGCTCGAAGGGCCGCACCGGCGGCTCGCGGTATCCCGCGATGCCGCCAATGGACACCAGACCGCGTTTTTTTCCTGCACTGACCACGGCGCCCGCGATGTTGCCGACCCCGACGAAGCGCAGCCGGTGCGCGTCCGGGTCGAGCTCGGCGATCGCCACCGCCCCGCCGCGGCTGCCGGCCAAAGCCCGGTGGATCCGGCGCAGGGCGACCTCTGGGGGCGACACGGGCTGGGTGGTGTCGCTGAAGGCCCGGACCGCCTCTCGCGCGGCTGCCGCTGCCAGCGGTCCGTGCCCGGACCCGTCGCACACCATCAGCGACGTCCGGGATCCGTCGTAGCGCACGGCGTATGCGTCGCCGCAGACGTCCTTTCCGCTCAGTGCTCGGGAGATACCGGCAGCCGGCGGACCCGTGGCATCGGCAGCCAGCGTGGGCCGCGCTTTGCGGTCAGCTTCGAAGCGAGCCGCCAGCACGGTGCCCCGACCCGGTCTTGATGCGATATCCACCCGGTCAGCGAGCCGGGTGACCATGCCAAGCCCGATACCGAGGGTGCCAGCCGTGGAGTGACCATCCCGGCGAGCGATCCCGACGTCGACGATCCCCGGGCCGCTGTCCACCGCCACCACCTCCACGGCCGCCGACGCGCCGGCGCGGACCGAGCGCAGCAGGATCGCTCCACCGCCGCCGTGCAGGTGGACGTTGGTGGCCAGCTCGGTGACCGCCAAACCGACTTCCGCCACCCGGGCGGATGGCAGGCCGATCTGCTGGGCGAGCCGCTCAGCAGATCGGCGCGCGGCACCCGCGCTGCTCAGCTGATCCAGCAGCAGCCACGCCACATCCTCGGCGGTCGCAGGGCTATTCATTCCCGCCAAGCAGTCATCGCGTCCACTTCATCACCGTGACGGTCGTGCCCCTGCCCACCTCGGCGTTGATATTGAAATCGTCCACCCGCCGCCGGGCGCCCCCCGACCCGAGGCCGAGCCCGGCGCGCCACTGGTCCACCCGTCGGTGAGTGCCAGTTGCAAGTCGGCGATTCCGGGTCCGGAGTCGGAGAAGGTTCCTCTGATCCCAGTCCGGCCGCTGCTGGTCACCGTCTCCACCCGTACCACACCGGAACCACCATAGGTCACAATATTGCGGGCGAGCTCGCTCGCGGCTGTCACCAGTTTGGTCTGATCGACCAGCGACAACGCACGGCCTGTGCGTGGCCACGTACCAGCTGACGGACCCGGACCACGTCGGCGCCCGTGCGGATGGGCATCTGTGCCACGGATCCGGCACCGGTCATGGGTCGACGATCTCCACAGCAGAGATGTCGATCACCACTCCGGCCCCGGTGGCCACGATCCGCTCCGGGAGGTCCTCTTGCAACGCGGAGATGGCCAGGACTGGATCGCGGATCAGGACACGACCTGCACCACGTCGCCGACGTGCAGGGTGTTGTAGAAAGTTTGGGCCGCTTGCTGCGTCAGGTGTACGCAGCCGTTGGAGGGAACCCGCACGCTGTCCTGGTGGAAGGCATCACCGCCGTTGAAGAATACCGAATACGGCATCGGTGCGTTATCGAACAAACTGCTGCGGTGATGGAGGTCTTTCCAAAAGACGTGGAAGGTGCCCGGGGCGGTGGGGGCGCTGGCTTTGCCGGTCGCTACCGGAACCGGACCGTAGCTGACCTTGCCGTCGCGCATCAGCCACGCTTGTTGGGTGGACAAGTCGACGCAGGCCCGCGCCGATGCCGCACACGGCGCGCTGCTCGGCGCGGTGGCGGCGTTCGCGTTTCCAGCGGGCAACACGCCCGCGGCCCCGAGCGCCGTGAGGGCGACGATTCCGGCTGTGCGGATAATCGACATGGATCTCTTGCTCCTGAAACAGACGCCTGCTGGTTGCACTGGGTTACCCGCGCTCACCCCGCGGTAAACATCGGCTTATCCGCGTTGTGGATGCAGGCTGCTGTTTCGGTGGGCTTTGCAAGCAGCTGCCTGCATCCCCAACGCGGCGGGTAAGAGGGTTGGGGGAGGCATCGGGGAATGTGGGCGCTACGATCAGTGCGGGACCATGATGACTGCGGTTGCCCTGAGCCGGTAGCGTGCAGGGCGAGGCAGCGTCCAGGGCACAACCAGGAGGAAACCTGTGACGGCCGTTGCGCCCCAGCCGATCGCCACGCGCCCGCGTCCGGTGCGCCCCACGGTCAAGGGCTCGACCTTACTCGGGCTGCTGCAGACCACCGATCACAAGGTGATCGGCATGTTGTACCTGGTCACCTCGATGGTCTTCTTCTTCATCGGCGGCAGTATGGCCATGTTGATGCGTGCCGAGCTGGCTCGTCCGGGATTGCAGTTCCTGTCCAACGAGCAGTACAACCAGTTGTTCACCATGCACGGCACGATCATGCTGTTGCTGTACGCCACTCCGATCCTGTTCGCCTTCGCCAATCTGGTATTGCCGCTACAGATCGGCTCGCCGGACGTGGCCTTTCCGCGTCTTAATGCGTTCTCCTACTGGGCGTTCGCGTTCGGTGGACTCATCGTGGTGTCGGGGTTCCTGACCCCGGGTGGCGCCGCGGACTTCGGTTGGTTCGCTTACACGCCACTGTCCGACGCGGTCCATTCGCCAGGCGCGGGTGCCGACCTTTGGATCATGGGCTTGGTGCTCGCCGGTTTGGGCACAATTCTGGGCGGCGTCAACATGGTCACCACGGTGATCTGCCTACGGGCGCCCGGGATGACGATGTTCCGGATGCCGATC
>JBHELN010000046.1:0-4078 GCA_046263115.1 Pseudonocardiaceae bacterium
GAATGCCGCAGCCGACGCGGCATGTCCGGACGGGAACGACGACGACCGTGGATGATTGCGCATAGCCAACCGGCGTGCCAAGGGTAGGTCTTCATAAGCCGGCCGCAGGCGTGGCAACAACGACTTGGCGAGGGCGTTGATAGTGAAACTGGCGCCGCCGATCGCCGCCACCCCGCGCAGCGCGGCCCGCCGGGTGGCACCTTGGCGGCTGGCCAGCACCGCAGCTACCGCGAGCCACAGCAGGCTGTGGTTCGCGGCGGTGGTGAGCCCCTTGAAGACCGTGTCAGCGGGCCGGCGCGGGATGATCGCGGATCGGCTCACCAACCCACGGTCGATCCGGTCGATCCTCGCCGCTACTCTATGCAACCAATCCTGCACGTTGACAGCTTAAGTCAGCCCGGACGGACGGCCTGCAAGACGCCCGTAGCGGCCTAGGCTGGATGGTATGCAGCGGCGGATCTTCGGCATCGAGACCGAGTTCGGGGTTACCTGCACCTTCCATGGCCAACGCCGGTTGTCGCCGGACGAGGTCGCACGGTACCTGTTCCGGCGAGTGGTCTCGTGGGGTCGTTCGTCGAACGTCTTTTTGCGCAACGGCTCCCGGCTTTATCTCGACGTGGGTTCGCACCCGGAGTACGCCACCGCGGAGTGCGACGACCTGTCCCAGTTGGTCACCCACGACAAGGCCGGGGAGAGGATCCTGGAGGATCTCCTGGTCGACGCCGAGCGGCGGCTGGCCGACGAGGGCATCGGCGGGGACATCTTCCTGTTCAAGAACAACACCGATTCCGCAGGCAACTCCTACGGATGTCACGAGAACTACCTGGTGGCCAGGGCTGGTGAGTTCTCGCGGATCGCCGATGTGCTGTTGCCCTTCCTGGTCACCCGGCAGTTGGTCTGCGGCGCAGGCAAGGTGCTGCAGACGCCGCGCGGCGCGGTGTACTGCCTGTCGCAGCGCGCCGAGCACATCTGGGAGGGGGTCTCCTCGGCGACCACCCGCTCCCGCCCGATCATCAACACCCGGGACGAGCCGCACGCCGACGCCGAGCGGTATCGCCGCTTACACGTCATCGTCGGCGATTCGAACATGTCGGAGGTAACCACCCTGCTCAAGGTGGGCACCGCCAACCTGGTGCTGGAGATGGTCGAGGAGGGCGTCGCGTTTCGCGACTTCACGCTGGACAATCCGATCCGGGCGATCCGCGAGATCAGTCATGACCTCACCGGCCGGCGAGGGGTGCGGCTGGCCGGTGGACGCGAGGCTTCGGCGTTGGACATCCAGCGGGAGTACTACCTGCGCGCCGTGGATCACATTGCCCGCCGTGGATCCGATCCACTGACCGACCGGGTCATGGAACTGTGGGACCGTACGTTGGGCGCGGTCGAGCGCCAAGACCTCAGCCTGATCGATCGGGAGATCGACTGGGCAATCAAGCATCGGCTCGTGGAGCGTTATCGAGCCAAGCACCGGATGGAGCTGTCCAACCCGCGCATCGCCCAATTAGACCTCGCTTACCACGACATCCGCCGCGGCCGCGGGCTGTTCGATCTGCTGCAGCGCAAGGCACTGGTCGACCGGGTGACCGACGACGGCGAGATCGAGGCGGCCAAGGACACCCCGCCCGACACCACCCGGGCCAAGCTACGTGGCGACTTCATCGCGGCCGCACAGGCCGCGGGCCGCGATTTCACCGTCGACTGGGTGCATCTCAAGCTCAACGACCAGGCCCAGCGCACAGTACTGTGCAAAGATCCGTTCCGCGCTGTGGATGAAAGGGTGGAGCGGCTCATCGCTTCGTTGTGACTGCGTCCGTTTAGGCTGCCCCCGTGGCCATTTCCCGCGCAGAGCGCCTGGTCAATCTGGTGATCTGTCTGCTGTCCAGCCGGCAGTACCTGCCCGCTGAGCGGATCCGGCGGATCGTGCCCGGCTACGCCGAGGCGCCCTCCGACGAGGCGTTCTTCCGGATGTTTGAGCGGGACAAGGCGGAGCTACGTGAGTTGGGTGTCCCGCTGGAGACTGGGCGCACCCCAGGGTTCGACGCAGGCGAGGGTTACCGCATCGCACGCCGGGACTACGAACTGCCGGACATCGATCTTGAGCCTGATGAGGCCGCCGCGGTAGCGCTCGCCGCCCGGCTGTGGGATTCCCCGCAACTGGCCGGCGCCGCGCATGGTGCTGTGCTGAAGCTTCGCGCTGCCGGGGTGGAGGTCGATCCCGAGCCGTCAATAGTCGTCGAACCCCGGGTACGGGCCACCGAGCCGGCACTGATCCCGCTGATCACCGCAGTGCAGGCGGGTCAGGCCGTGACGTTCGCGCACCGCAGGCATCCTGCCGAGCCACCCGCGGCGCGCACTGTCGAAGCCTGGGGAGTGGTGTCTTGGCGAGGTCGATGGTATGTGGTGGGACACGATCGAGACCGGAAGGCGACGCGCTGTTTTCGAGTCTCCCGGATTGTCGGTCCGGTGCGAACCGTGGGGGCCCCGGGAGTGGTCCAGCGTCCGGCGGGAACGGACCTCCTTAAGATCGTCGCGGGTTCTGCGGGACGCCCGCCGGTGGGGCACACCGCGCGCTTGTGGCTGGCCAGCGGCCGCGCCAACGGCCTGCGCAGGTACGCCAAGGTACTGGAGAGCAAGACCATGGACGGAGTGGTCGGCGATGTTGTGGCGGTGGACCTGCCCGGCTACGACGTCGCTGGCCGATGGATAGCCGGGCTTGGGCCGGACGCCGTGGTGCTGGAGCCGGCCGAGTTGGCTGATGCGGTGCGGACCCGCTTGATGGCGGCTGCTGGGAACGTGAGCTGATGAGGGCGTGGCGGAGCGGTTGCCCCGGCTGTTGGCCCTGGTGCCCTACCTGCTCCTCCGACCCGGCGTGCTGATTGAGGAGGTGGCCGCCGACTTCTCCATCACGGTCCGGCAACTGCGCAGGGATCTGGAGTTGCTGTGGATGTGCGGGCTACCCGGTTACGGGCCCGGTGATCTTATCGACCTTTCCTTCGAGGGCGACACCGTAACCGTCACCTTCGACGCCGGAATGCGACGCCCGCTGCGGCTGTCCAGGTCGGAGGCGACCGCGCTGGTCGTGGCGCTGCGAGCGCTCGCTGAGACACCCGGCGTGGCCGACACCGGATCGGTGCGCCGGGCACTGGCCAAGATCGAGGCGGCGGCGGGGCAGACCGATGGTGTGGTACTCGGGTTGGCAACCCGGGAAGAGGCCGCACTCGCCACGGTGCGTGACGCGCTGGATCACCGGCGTGCCCTACACATCCGCTACTACACGCCATCCCGGGACATGGTTAGCGAACGCACCGTGGATCCGATGCGCCTGCTCCTGGTCGAAGGCCGCAGTTACCTGGAGGCCTGGTGCCGCGCCGTCGAGGACGTCCGGTTGTTCCGGCTGGACCGCATCGACCACGTCATCATCATGGATGAGCCGGCGCAGCCACCATCGCATGCTCGCCCCGCCGACATCTCCGCCGGCCTGTTCCGTGCCCAGCCCGATCAGCGGACCGCGGTGCTCACGCTCGCGCCGGACGCCCGCTGGGTCGGCGAGTACTACCCGGTCGATGAGCTGATCGAGGGTGAAGGCGGAACCGCGACGGTACGGATGCGCTACGCCGAGACCGACTGGATGGTGCGTCTGGTGCTGGGGCTGGGCGCTGACGTCATCGTGCGAGACCCTCCCGAACTGGCCGCAGCGGTGACACAGCGGGCGCTCGCAGCGCTGCGGAGGTCCTCCGCGGCCTCTGCGGGCGAGACCGATTAGGGTCGATGCCGTGCCTTACCTGATCAGCGTGCTGGCGGTCGCCGCGGGTGTCGTGGTGCTGCTTACCGTGGTGGTACGGCTGGGCGGTCCGGCCCGCCGGCTTGCTGACACTGCCCGCTATAGCCGCGCCCACTTCGCCGATCGCACCGGCGCGCTGGCCGCGCGGATTGCCGCACTGCGGATGGCCGTGAACCGGCGACGCCACCGCGATGGGGACCGCTCACACCCAGCGAGAGCCGCGTAGCATCGAGGCCGCACCTGGAGGCACGTGAGGAGGCCACCATGGGAATTCCGACTGGTTGGGAGCTCGTCATA
>JBHELN010000047.1:0-2895 GCA_046263115.1 Pseudonocardiaceae bacterium
CCACCATCCTGCTGGTGGAGCAGGATGTCGACACCGCACTGTCGATCTCCACCCGCGGCTACCGTCTCGAAACCGGCACGATCGCCCTCTCCGGCCTGTCCGCCCAGCTGCGCGCCGACCCCCGTATCCAACGGTCCTATCTAGGCGACCTGCCCTGAACCCTGGGTAGGAGCTGGGCTAGCTTCCAAGAGTGAAGATCGTGGACGCGCGCCTGCTGTGGTCTGCGCAACCGGGTTGGCTGAACACAGCCAGTTATGGATTGCCACCGAAGCCGGCGTGGGAGGCACTGCAGTCAGCGCTGTCCGACTGGCGCTGCGGGCAGGGCAGCTGGGAGGCGTGGGGCGAGTCGACTGAACGCTCGAGGGAGTCGTTCGCACGTCTGATCGGCGTCCGCGCCGACCAGGTCGCGGTCGGTGCGACGGTCTCAGAGCTGATCGGCTTGGTGGCGGCGTGCATACCTGACCGTGCCCGTGTGGTGGTCGCCGAGGGGGACTTCACTTCGCTGCTGTTCCCCTGGCTGGTCCACGCCGACCGAGGTGTAGAAGTACGCTCGGTCCCGGTGGGCGGGCTTGCCGACGCGGTGGACTGCCGCACCACGGTGGTCGCTTTCAGCCTGGTGCAGTCCGCGACCGGGCAGATCGCCGATCTCGATGCCATCGTGCAGGCGGCCCGGGCCCACGACGCGCTGGTGATCGTCGACGCTACCCAGGCCTGCGGCTGGCTGCCGGTCACTGCCGCCGCGGTCGACGCGCTGGCATGTGGGGCTTACAAGTGGTTGATGGCGCCTCGGGGCAGTGCGTTTCTCGCTGTCAGCGATCGGCTGCGCGATCGGCTGCGCCCACTGCACGCCGGCTGGTACGCCGGGGAGGACATGCACGCGTCCTACTACGGACTTCCGCTGCGCCTGGCCCGCTGCGCACGTCGGTTCGACACTTCGCCCGCCTGGTTCAGTTGGATCGGCACCGCGCCCGCCCTTGAAGTCATCGAAGAAATCGGGATCAATCCAATCCATGCCCACAACGTGGCCCTGGCCAACCGGTTTCGCGCTGGGCTGGGTCTGGGCGACGGCCACAGTGCGATCGTGTCAGCCGCCATCCCCGGCGCCGAGGGAAAGCTCGCCGCGGCCGGCATCCGGGCAGCGGCCCGGGCCGGCAATCTGCGGGTTTCCTTCCACGTCTACTCCACCGAAGGCGACGTCGACACCGCCTTGGACGCCCTCGCCAGCTGACCAACCGCCCCTACCCCGCTATGTCTCTCCATATCAGGGCACTCGGAGGGCCATCACCCAAGTAGTGTCTCACATGTGATACACTGCCAGTGGTGAGCGAGATAACGGTTCGCGAGTTGCGCAACCACGGCGGCGACGTCATCGACCGGGTCGCCGGTGGCGAGACAGTGACGGTCACCCGCGCCGGCAAGCCGGTGGCCGAACTGCGTCCACTGCTGCGGCCGCCGCTGAAGGCGGCTGCGCTACTGGCCCGCTGGAGGCATGTGCCAGCGATCGACCCGACACAACTCAGGGCTGATATCGACGCAGTCATGAACCCGTTGTTGTGAGCCAGCCACCGTCACAGTACCGGCGGGGCCTGCTGGACACGAACACCCTGATCTTGTTACCTCGCCTGACGAAGCCGAGCGCGCTTCCAGAGGAACCCTTGATCTCGGCCATTACGCTGGCCGAGCTTTCTGTCGGACCTCTCGTGGCCCGCTCGGAAGCGGAGCAGGCCGCCCGGCAGGCGCAGGTACAGCAAGCCGAGGCGGACTTCGATCCGCTACCGTTCGACAGGTCCGCGGCCAGAGCATTCGGTCGGGTGGCAGCGTCGCTGCGGCGCGCCGGACGCAAGCCGACTGCACGCGCCTACGATGCGATGATCGCTGCCGTGGCCCTCGCTCACGACTTACCCCTCTACACCTGCAATCCTGATGACTTCGCCGGCATCGGCGGCCTTCGTGTCGTGGCAGTGCCGCATCCTGGCCAGGTGCCGCAACAGCGCACCTAAACGGCGCAAACTCCATGTCGTGGCGGAAAGGTGAGTTACTCGCCGGTGGGGCGTTCGACGTGGCCGCCGAACTGTTTACGCATCGCGGAGATCAGCTTGCCGCCGTAGTCACCCTCGCGGCGCGAGCTGAAACGTTCGTACAACGCGGCGCTCAGCACGTTGGCCGGAACACCCTCATCGACGGCGGCCAGCACCGTCCAGCGCCCCTCGCCGGAATCGGAGATCCGCCCGCTGAACTCGGTCAAGCCCGGTGATTCCTGCAGCGCGCTGGCGGTCAGGTCGAGCAGCCACGAGGCGATCACGGTGCCGCGTCGCCACAGCTCGGCCACCGCGGGAATGTCGAAGTCGTACTGGTAATACTCCGGATCGCGCAGTGGGGCGGTCTCGGCGTCGGCTGGTGCCTCGCTGCGGCCGATGTCGGCGTGTCGCAGCACGTTGAAGCCCTCGGCATAGGCGGCCATCAACCCGTACTCGATGCCGTTGTGCACCATCTTGACGAAGTGGCCTGCGCCGGGCGGCCCGCAGTGCAGGTAGCCCTGTTCGGCGGTGCTGGGCTCACCCTCCCGCCCCGGGGTACGGATCGCGCCGGACACGCCCGGCGCCAGGGTCCGGAAGACCGGGTCGAGATGCGCGATCGGATCCGCCTCGCCGCCGATCATCAAACAGTACCCACGCTCGACGCCCCACACGCCGCCGCTGGTGCCCACGTCGACATAGTGGATGCCCCGCTCGCCGAGCGCGCGGGCCCGGTCCACGTCATCGCGGTAGTAGCTGTTGCCACCGTCGATGATGATGTCGCCCGGTTCGAGGTGCGCGGCGAGCTGCTCGACGATCTGGCCGGCCAGCGCGGTCGGGACCATGATCCAAGCAGCCCGCGGCGTGCTCAATGTGGCCG
>JBHELN010000048.1:0-3755 GCA_046263115.1 Pseudonocardiaceae bacterium
GGCCTGGACTCGGCTGCGCCCCTCGCTGGGCGATGGGGGCCAGTGGTATCTCCATCTATTCGCGCCTGAGCAGCCGGACCTGAATTGGGATAATCCGGAGGTCGCTGCCGATTTTGAGCACACACTGCGGTTCTGGTTGGACCGGGGGGTCGACGGCTTCCGTATCGACGTGGCCCACGGGATGGCCAAACCAGTTGGTCTGCCGGACATGCCGCACCCGATCGCGACCGGCGCGGGTTTGCTCGACGCCGACGTCAGGGATCCGCGCTTCGACGCCGACGGCGTGCATGACATCCACCGGATGATCCGCAAGGTGCTCGACGAGTACCCGGCCCGGGTGACGGTCGGCGAGATCTGGGTGAGCGACGACGCCGCCTTCGCGCGCTACGTGCGCCCCGACGAGCTGCACCTGGGCTTCAACTTCCGGCTGCTGGAGGCAGATTTCGACGCTGAGCAGGTGCGCGAGGCGATCGAGCATTCGCTGCTGGCCGTCCAGGGCAGCCCGGCACCGGCGACCTGGACAATCTCCAACCACGACGCGGTCCGTCCAGTGACCCGCTACGGTGGCGGCGAGGTGGGACTGGCGCGGGCGCGGGCGATGACGCTGGTGCAGCTGGCCCTGCCTGGGCCGGTCTACCTGTATAACGGCGACGAGTTGGGTCTGCCGAATGTCGAACTGCCGGATTGGACGCTGCAGGATCCGGTGTGGCGTCGCTCCGGGTTCACCAATCGGGGGCGCGACGGCTGCCGGGTGCCGCTGCCGTGGGAAGGCGCCGCCCCGCCGTACGGGTTCAGCGCGACACCCGGCACCTGGTTACCGATGCCGGGAGACTGGGCCGGTTATGCCGTGGAAGCCCAGCTAGAGGACCCGAATTCAATGTTGTCGCTGTGCCGGCGGGCGTTGGAACTACGAAAAGGGAACAAAGCATTCAGCGGCTCGGAGCTGGAGTGGTATGGGGCGCCACCCGGCTGTTTCGCCTTCCGGCGCAGGGGCGGCGGCCTGATCTGCGGTCTGAATGCCTCTGCTACGACGGTGGCAATGCCGCCGGGAGAGGTGCTGCTCGCCAGCGGGCCGCTGCCGCAGAGCCGCGAGGCTTTGCCTCCGAATACAGCTGTCTGGCTGATTTGACCTACGTTGGGTCCGAGCCGGAGCCGTCAGACGAGCAGCGGCAGCAAAGCGTGCCGGCGCCGCAATACGGCGCCGTAGCGGGCGTCAAGCCGCAGCCACGAGTCGGTAGCCCAGACCCGGACGGTCTCAGCCGACGTGGGGTTACCCACGAAACCCATGCCGGACAGGGCGAACAGGCAGCGCAGCGGCACCCCAACGTCCAACCCGGCGCCACTGACAGTGATCACCTTCTGATCCAGCAGCTCAGAGGGCGGACGGCCACGCGGACCGGGGTTGTTCTTGGCCACAGCGGCGCCTTGGCCGGCGAGGTCGGCGAGCACCTCAGCGGGTACCTGGTCGACCGCACGCCAGCCCGATTCGGGTGGTAGCGCACAGCGCCACAGGACGTCCTGGGCCCTGCCGGGGTCGACCACCGTGTCGCCGGCCGCAGCCAGCGCCGCAAGTAGGTCTGTTCCCTTAATGGTGAGGTCACCGGGCCGCAGGCTGCCACGCATCGAACGGGTCACCAGCGCGTCGAACGGGGTGTCCACCCACGCCCGCAGAGCACCGCTTGCGGCTCGTAGCCGGACGAGTGCCTCGCTGTCGAGCCGGACCGCACGGGCGACGAAGACACCGAGATCGGCCCGCTCCTCGGGATCTGGGATGCACAGCTCAGTCATCGACACCGTCGTCTCGAAATGCGGACAAGAACTCATGTTCGGCAGGTATCAGCCGGCGTGGCCGCTGCGCTGCGATGTCGTAAGGGGCCAGCTGGGTCCGGGCGACAACCGCGTTACCGGCGGTGCCCGCAACGGTGTAATGCAGCGCGAATGAGGCAGCTCGCAGCTCGCTGACCCAAAGCTGTACCCGCACCGGACTGGCCGAGTACACCAACGGCTGCCGGTAGCGAACCACCAGTTCGACCACGACCACGCCGTTGGCCAGGGTCTGAGCGCCGCGTTGGGTACCTTCACCGAAAAGGAGCTCGGTGCGCGCCTCCTCCAACAGTGTCACCACGCAGGCATTGTTGACGTGTCCGAAGACGTCCATGTCCGACCAGCGCACCGCCACGTCCGTGCTGAATACCGCCAACTACCCGCCCCCAGTCGGCGTGCATCGGTGCCTGAATCTGGCCGCGGCGCCAGCACTAATCTCCGGCGGCGGACCGATGCCCCCGCTCCGGCGGAGCCCATCGCGGTTCCGCGGTGAGATCTGGTAGCCGCAGCAAAGGATTGGTGATCGCCTCGGATGCTTCTGCCGGATCTGCTTGCCTCTGGCTCGGTTCGCCGGCCCTCGCGTCAGCAGGGCTCGGGTCACTGGCGTTTGGAGCGAGTGCCAGGCTGGTCGCCCAGCGGGTACCTCCCGCACCGTAACCAGGAAGGTCCCGGTTCGTCTCTTCAGCCGGGCTGCGACCGTCAGCACGGGGCGGTGCGGTCAACCGGGAGTCCGTGTGGATATCACGGCTTTCCTGGTAAGCAGCGAGTGCCTCGGCGAGCAGGTCACCGAGACCCATCTGGCTTGTCGCGGCCTGCTCTGGCGGCTTCCCATCGACCGGCTCCCATTCCAGCGCTCGTGGCGTTGGGGCCGGTGGCGGTCCGAAGGCCGGGACCTCTTGGTGGGTCGCCGAAACAACGTCAGTCTCGTCCTCCGGTTCCTCTTCTGGAGTCCCACCGGTGACGACATCCTCGACGGCCTCCAACGAGTCCACCGGCGGCGGCACCAACACCGGGTAGGTCAGCCCCGAAGCGGACGACCCTTCCGAAGTGTGCGTAGCCTGGCGGCGAACTGCGCTGCCCTCCTCGGAACCGCCGTCAGGCTGCTGCGGCGCCTCGGCGGCATGCATTTCCGCCGTTCGATCATCACCGGGTTCCTCAGCGCGCCGCCGACCGGAGCGTCCCGTGGACAAAGCCGAGGCGGGAAGCAGGTCACTCACGGACAACAAAGTTCCCGCCGTACCGCGGCGATGTCGAGCCCTGGACTGCCAGGGATCACGTCCGCCCGACGACTCGGCGACCGGCGTCGCATCCGTCGCTTCGAGCACCGGCTGCGCCACCGGCTTGCGATCAACGGGCTGTGCCGAGGCCGCGCTGAGTGCCACCAAGGAGATGTCCACCGCCGCACGCGTTTGAATCTCTGCGCTGTGCCCGACGGCCACGTTCTCCTCGTCGACCGTCTCGGCAAGGTCCGGCCCGGCGACCTGCGCCTCGGCAACTTCCGTTTGGACGACGTCAGGCTCAGCGACGTCTGCCCCACGGGATTGCACCTGGGCAACCTCCACCTCGGCAACCTGGTGCGCCGACGGCTCGGCCATGATCTCGATAGGCAACGGTCCAGTATCCGCGTCCAGTCCGGGACTGCCCGTCCCAGCATTGCCCAGCAGCGCAGCGACCTGGCTGAACAAATGCGCTTCCTCACGGCGAGCAGATCCGCAGTTATCCAGCAGGGTGGCTCTCGCGGCCTCGACGTCACGCCGATGGCGACCTTCAGCAGCTCGGGCTGCGCGCATGCAGTGCAGGGCGTCGGCGAACTCATCCCTGGCCTCATGCACATGGGACAGGCCCTCCAGGCATTCGGCGAGAACGGCGTCCACGCCGTAGCGCTGCGCGCCTTCCACCGCATCAGCGAGCAGCGTCAGCGCCGGCTCGTG
>JBHELN010000049.1:0-3143 GCA_046263115.1 Pseudonocardiaceae bacterium
TTGCCCGGCGTCGTGGTGCACGGGCAGGAAGAACCGGACCGCGACGACCATCGACCCGGGCACGAGCGCCGCGACGAGGAGGACCTGGACGGCCAGCGGCACACCGGCGGCCGCTGAAGCCGCCCCCACGCCGGCCCCCGCCATCGTGCCGAGGCTGAATGCGGCGTGTAGCCGGGGCATCAGGGATCGGCCGAGCCGCCGCTCGACGTCGGCGCCCTCGACGTTCATCGCGACGTCCCAGACCCCGACTCCAAGCCCGATGAGCACAAAGCCCACCGCCGCCGGACCCGCAATACCGACCTGCAACCCGGCGGCCAACGTGACGAGCCCCGTGGTCACCGTCAGCGATCCAGTCAGCACGGTGTGCGCCGGGCCGAACCGGTGCACGATCGGCCCAGACAGCGGCAGTCCCACCATCGAGCCGCCGGACAGGCACAGCAGCAGCAACCCGAGCTGCGCCGAGGAGAGCCCGAGCGCGTCGCGGACGCCGGGAGTGCGGGAGAGGAACGAGGCAAACGCAACCCCGCTGATCGCGAAGGACGCGGCCACGGCCCTGCGGGCGCGCAGCACCGCCGTCAACGAACGGTAGGTCTGTTCATACACTGACGTTGGGTTTAGCCGTTGTGAGCAGGTGCTCGAGCGCGCTTACCCAGATTTCCACGATGGCGTTGTCGTCGACCTTGCTGGGCGCGGTGCCCAGCAGGTTGGGAAGTAGCCGGGCAGCGATCAGGGCGCCGAGCCCTATCGTCGCGATGGCATCAGCCTGGGGGGCGGATACCAGCGACCCGGAGCGGTCGGTGATCCACTCGGCGAACTCGCGGTAGGTGAGGTCGACGACCTGGGTGACGGCGTCGGTGAGGATTCTCGGTCCGTGCCGAGCCTCGCTGGCGAGCAGCCGCAGGAGTTGGGCTTCCTGGTCGAGCTCGGCAAGGACATATCGAGCGGCGATGGTGAGTTCGGTGCGCAGATCTCCGAGGTCGGCGAACAGCCGGCGAATGTCGCGCAGTGCAGCGAGCCGGCTCAGCTGCCGTTGAACGCCGGCGGTCAGGAGTGCTTCCTTGGACGAAAAATGGTGGTAGATGCCGCCTGCGCCGGGGCTGAGCCCGGCAGCTTGCTCGATCCGGGTAATGCTGGTACCGCGGTAGCCATGCTCGCTGAACAGTGCCATTGCTGCGTCGATGATGCGATCCCGGGTCGCCCCAGTAGGCCCAGTAGCCCCACTCAGCGCAGTCGCCGCAGTTGACAGATCGCCCATGGCACCAAAGTATTTACTTAGGCATCTCAAGCGTCAACTGAGGAGCGGCGATGACGGCGTTTTCCCAGCAAGGTCCAAGCCGGCTGGCCCGCACCGTTCCGCTGGTCGGGCTAGCTGGCCGGACCGCCGGTGAGGCGGTGGTCGCCGCCCTGCGCAAGCGGTTGACCGGCGAGGACAGCGCCGAGTTCCATGAGCGGACGAGTCAGCGTTACGCGGCCATGCTCGGCCACTCGAAGGGTGTGCTGATGAAGGCCGGGCAGGTGCTGTCCTTCGTCGCGCTCGGGTCGCTGGTCCCCCCGGAGCGCCAGCGCGTTTACCAGGCCGCGATGGCCCGGCTCCAGGCCGACGCCCCGCCGATGGCCCCCGAACTGGCCACCGCGGTGGTGGAGGCCGAGCTGGGCGCACCCCCGGAAGAGATCTTCGGGGAGTTCGACCCGCATGCCTTCGCGGCGGCGTCGATCGGGCAGGTCCACGCGGCACGGCTGCCCGACGGCCGTCGGGTGGCGGTCAAGGTGCAGTATCCAGGGGTCGATCAGGCCATCCGAGCGGATCTGGACAACACCGAGCTGCTGGCCACCTTCCTGCAGCTGGTCGGGGCGATAATGCCCGGCTCCAACCGGCTCGACGTGCGCGCGGTGGCCCAGGAGGTGGCAGCCCGGATCGGTGAGGAGATCGACTACCGCATCGAGGCCGCGTACCAGACCGACTTCGCCAACGCGTACCGAGATCATCCGTTTATCCGCATCCCCGAGGTGGTGCCGCAGCTGTCGACCCGCCGGGTGCTCACCATGGATCTCGTGGACGGCATGCGCTGGTCGCAGGCGGTGGCGGCGGATCAACAGTTGCGCGACCGGTGGGGCGAGGTGATCTACCGGTTCGCGCTGGGCAGCCTGCGGATGGTGGGCATGTTCCACGCCGACCCCCATCCGGGCAACTATCTGTTCCACGAGGACGGTGCGGTAACGTTCCTGGATTTCGGTTGCGTCAACCGGTTCTCCGCAGAACAGGTCGCGCTGATGCAACGGATCGTCGCCGCCGCTATCGCCGACGACGCGGCAGCCTTGTGGGACACCTTCGTCGAGATCGGCTTCCTGACCGCCTCCGACGCGCCCACGCCGGCCGAGCTGCTCGAGTGGTACCGCGACAAGCTGCAACCGCTGGTGGCCGAGCAGCCATTCACCTATACGCCGGCTTTCGCCGCGTCCGTGGTGCAGGGCTACTTCGACCGGCGGGGCGCGACCGGGTCGGTGATCCGCCGCGTCGAGCTGCCCCGCGAGTACGTGTTCCTCACCCGGATCGACCTCGGTCTCACCGCCTTGCTGGCCGAACTGCAAGCCACCGGTCCGTGGGCGGCGATCCGCAGTGAATGGGACTGCAACGGGCCGCCCGCTACGGAGATCGGCGAGCTCGACGCCGAACATTGGGCGCGGTGTGGGCTAAAAACCGTGGAACCGTGATGATTCCCACCGTTGATCCGTACCCGGCCTACCGCGCACTGCGAGAACAGCATCCGGTCTGCTGGGACGCCGACCTGGATGCGTTCCTGGTCACCTCGTACGCCGAGGCGAGCGCTGTGCTGCGCGGTCCGGGGTGGAGCAGTGACCCGAACCGCAATCCCGCACTGGCCGCGCGGTTCGATCGCGCCGAACTCGGAAACCGAGCGCTGCGCACGACCTTGCTGACGATGGATCCGCCTGACCACACCCGGCTGCGGCGGATGCTCGCCCCGGTCTTCACTCCCCGGGCTATCGACGCGCTACAACCCCGGATCACCGCGGTGGTCAAGGCTGCCCTGGCCGACGTCGGCCAGGCGGGTGAGGTCGACGTCATCGCTGACATCGGCTACCCGATCCCGCTGGCCGTGATGTGTGAGCTGCTCGACGTCGAT
>JBHELN010000050.1:0-3276 GCA_046263115.1 Pseudonocardiaceae bacterium
TTGTCGCCAGCAGCACCGCGGCTGGGACCACCTCACGCTTGCTCCCCGGGGAACACCAGCTCACCGCGACGTTCAACCCCTTCAACCCGAGTGTGTACACGGCATCGGTGGCGCGAGTGGTGCGCTTCGTGGTCACCGGTACGTCGTGAACCGACGTGAGGAAAGGCCCCCAATCCGGCGGCATGCGGTGCGATGGATCAAGCCGCCACCGTCTCAGTAGCGGCCAACACACGGTAGACGGTTGCGCGAGACACGCCGAACGTGCGCATCAGCGCCGGCACGGGCAACGTTTTGAGACAGCCACGAGGGTATCCACCGTGCCCGCAGCCGCGGTGCCGGCGCTGTGGTTGCCCCAGTCGAACCTGGTGGCCGCTCGGAGATCAAGTAGGGTGGCAAGCGGCAGCGATGAGATTCGCCACCTAAGTGATGCTCGCAGGGTCTTCTCAGCATCACTACAGACAACGCGAACGTGTGTTCGAATCGTGGCAACATGGTGAGGGTGACCACACGCCGGCAGGATCCGCGTCGCCTCGATCAGGATCACGCGGGGCTGAGAACTAGCCGCCGGAACGACCACGAAGTCATGGACACGTATCTCGTGATCTTGTCGGGTCTCAGTTTGGGTCTCAGTTCAGCCCGGTTCAGGGTGCACCTGATGTTGCTGTCGTGGCTCAATCCGCCCTAATCTCGCACGGCAGCGCACTCTGTGCCCTGTATGAACGGACGCGCGGCCCAGAAGGTGACCGTGAGTCCAGCGCGGGCCGGTCCCAGCCAGAACTGTTTGCCGCGCACGGCGAGGTTGCCCGAAGCTGGCAAGACTCGGTCGAACTCCACAGGCCCACTCCGGTAGACGACCGGGGCCGGTGGCACCTCGGCGTCTGCGTGGGCCATCTCGACTGACTTCGCCGAGGCGACCGGGGCGGGTGCGTCGGATGCGGCCGGGCTGGTAGGGCGCAGGTCTGCAGACAGTCAGTGGGCTGGAGGTTGGCGGGCAACCGCAGCGGCACTAAGTTCTCAGCCGCCGCGCGAGCGTGCTGGCTGGGGGCAAACCGTTCCGCGGGATAACCCATGTTCAGGGATTGATGAGGGCGGTCGCAGTTGTATTCGGCCACCCAGGTATCCACTGCGGCTTGGGCCGCCAGCAGGTTGTCGAAGGGTTCGGCGTCGTCGAGGAAATCGCGGCGCAAGGTTCCATGAAACCGCTCGACTTTCCCGGTGGTGGTCGGCGAGGCGGGTTCGGTGAGCCGATGGGTGATGCCGTTGTTGCGGCAGATCCGGTCGAACAGCACTTCGGCGCCTCTGCCGAAGCGATCGGTGAATTGTTTGCCGTTGTCGGTTAAGACCTCCTCGGGGATCCCGTAGCGGCGCAGGGCCTCGGCAAACGCCAGGCACACCGCCCGCCCGGTCGCCCGGCGCACGACCGTGGCCATCACACAGAATCGGGAGTGGTCATCGACCCCGGTGACCACCTTGCATTCGGTGCCATCGGCCAGCATCACCCCGCCGACGATGTCGATTTGCCACAGCGCCATCGGGCTCTCGCGCTCCCAACGCCGATACTCCCGGCGCTTACCTCGCCGCCGACCCGGCTCGATGAGGCCATGACGACGCAAAATGCGATGCACCGTGGATTTCCCCGGCGGCGTGCTGCCGTTCCGGGGCGCTGGTAGCCAGCTCAGATTCACGCCTGTGTGTGGCGACCTTGTCGATGCGGCCTGTGGCCGGTCACCGTTATCGCTTTTAAGCACGGTCGCCGCTTGTCTCCATCGAGCTGGTGGCCAACGCCATCGAACACGCCCACAGCTGCACCCGACTCACCCTGGGCCATACCGGATCAGCGTTACGTTGTAGTGCGGGATTACCATCTCACCCCGATCCCGCGACCACGGCCAATAGACATCACCGCACCCCGCGGCCGCGGGCTGCATCGGGTGACCGCAGTGACCGACACGGAGGAAAACACCGGCCGAGCCATCGTCGGGTCATGATCAGCCCTATCCGGCTGGGCAGCCACAGCTGGGTGGGAAATGCTGGGGCCGCAACGATCATTTTCCGATGTCCGCGTTGCAGGCCGCCACTGCCTGAACAATGCTGTCATACCGTTGGAAGCACGGCATGAGGTTAAGCTCGGCGGCCGCAGCCGCGACCAAGGTTATGTGGCGTGCTGATCGTGGCTAGCAGCGCGTTGAGCCAGTTGACCGTGACCCCCGTAGCCGCGCCTTGAGATACGCGCGATCCGCCGCCGCTCATCGCGTCGTGTCCCCTGCTTCCACGTCAGTGTGCTGGGCGGGATGTCGGTGGGGTGAGCTGTAGGCGCACCGTGGTGCCGCCGGGGGTGGGGTTGATGTCGGCGTGTTCGCTGAGCTTGTGGATGAGGTCAAGACCGCGGCCGCGGTATCCCTTATCGGCTGGGGGTGGCCGCCAGCGGCCGAAATCGCTCACCCGAGCGGTGATCTGGCGGCCGCTGATGTAAGACAACTCCAGTTCGAGGTCTCCCGGGCGGTCGGGGTAGGCGTGCTCAACGCAATTTTCGGCCGCCTCGTTGATGCAGTGCACCAAGTCACTAGCCAGGTCTTCGGGCAACCCGGCCTGCGCCGACCAGGTACGCACCTGGCGGCGGATTCCGGCGAGCTCGGTGGCCAGCGCGGGCGTGCTCAGCAGCAGAGTTGGCGGGAGCAGCTTAGCGATGACCAGCGCGATGTCGTCGGGGCGGACGCGTCCGTCGAGCATCTGCTTGAGGAGCTCGTCGATGATTAGGGCCGGGGTGGCCGTGCAGAGTTCAGCGCTGACCGCGGCGAGCCGGTCGAGCCCGTCGTCGATGACCTCCCCGCGGCGTTCGATCAGCCCGTCGGAGTACAGCAGCACACACGACCCCGGCGCGATGTGGCCATGGCCCTGGCGGAACGCCAGCCGGTTCGACACCACTCCGAGGCACGGGCCCCGGCCGTCGTTGAGATAGCGCGGTTGACCGTGTGGGTCAATGACGAGCGGCGGGGGGTGACCGGCGCGGGCCCAGCACAGCTCACCGGTGCTGCTGTTGAGGATCATGACGGTGGCCGTGGTGCACTTGGCGCCGGGGATACGGGCGGAGAAGCGGTTGAGGTGCTCCAGGACCTGAGCCGGGGGCTGGCCTTGGAGGAGGTAGGCAGCCAGGGCGCTGCGCAGCTGGCCCATGACCGCGGCCGCGGGGGCGCCCTGACCGACGACGTCACCGACGACGAGGGCGATGTGGTCGGGGTCGAGGTCGAGCACGTCGTACCAGTCCCCGCCGGCCTC
>JBHELN010000051.1:0-2621 GCA_046263115.1 Pseudonocardiaceae bacterium
GGTCTGGGGCGTGTGACAGATAGTAGCCGGGTTCGTCGATTCAGTAAAACCCGTGTGGTTGATTATGGTGCGCGCAGGCACGCAGGAGGAGATCCGGCACGGACCCAGGCCAGTCGATGTCACGAGTTCCTCGACACGGGGCTGGACGCGAGTCGCACCAGCTCACTGGTGCACCCTTCTTTGGTCGGTAGTTGTAGATCGGCTGCCGATGCACCCCCGGTGCCGTCGGGTCATCGCCACGCCAGCTTGACGTGTTGACGTCCAGGTAGAGATTTGCGAGACCCGGTGGTTGCCCGGGACGCGCCGACCGTCGACAGGGCTAAGCGCCATCGAGCGCCGATCAGTGAGCGAATCGGCTGTCGCGTCCTGGCACCGAAGTTGCGGGTGCCTCCCCACTGAGGTAGCAGCGAGGAGGCTGTGATGCAGCATGCCCCAATGACCCTGCCGGATGCACCCGCGAACGGGGTGACCGGCGGTCTCGACTGGGCTCAAGACGATCACGCGGTTGCGGTGGTGGACTCGGCGGGCCGGCAGATCCAGCGATTCGCAGTGGCGCATCACGCCGCTGGGCTGCGCGAGCTGGTCGCGGGGTTGGCGACCGCGGGAGTCACGGAGGTGGCCATCGAGCGCCCGGACGGAACTGTTGTCGATGCCCTGCTCGCAGCTGGACTGACGGTGGTGGTGATCAGCCCGAACCAACTGAAGAACCTGCGTGGGCGTTACGGCTCGGTGGGCAACAAGGATGACCGGTTCGACGCCTACGTGTTGGCCGACACGCTGCGCACCGATCGTGCCCGGCTGCGGCCGCTGACCCCAGACAGCTCGGCGACGACCGCGCTGCGCTCGGCGTGCCGGGCACGGAAGGATCTCGTCGGTCATCGGGTCGCGTTGGCCAATCAGCTGCGCGCGCACCTGCAGCAGGTGTTCCCCGGCGCGTTGGGCTTGTTCGCCGACCTGGACAGCCTGATCAGCCTGCAGTTTTTGTCCCGTTTCGACTGTCAGGACCGCGCCGATTGGCTCTCCCCGACCCGGCTAAGCGCCTGGTTGCGCCGCGTCGGCTACACCGGCGGGAGCGCACCCGAGGTGCTCTACGCCCGGCTCGCCGCCGCACCGCGCGGGGTCACCGGCAAATACGGGGCTACCACCGCGCAGATCACCTGCGCCCTGGCGAGCGCGCTAAGCGCCCTGGTCGAGCAGATCAAGGTCTTGACCGAGCAGATCAGCGAGCAGCTCGACACGCACGCCGACGCGCACATCTTCACCAGCCTGCCCCGCTCCGGGCGGGTGCGCGCCGCGCGCCTGCTGACCGAGATCGGTGACTGCCGTGCCCGGTTCCCCACCCCCGAGGCCCTGTTCTGCTTGGCCGGCGCCGCACCCTCGACCCGCCAGTCCGGCAAAGTCAAGGTCGTCAGCTTCCGCTGGGCGGTCGACAAACAGCTGCGCGACGCCGTCTGCGACTTCGCCGGCGACAGCCGCATGGCCAACCCGTGGGCAGCCAAGCTCTACACCGACGCCATTGCCCGGGGCCACGACCACCCGCACGCGGTGCGCATCCTGGCCCGCGCCTGGCTCTACGTCATCTGGCACTGCTGGCAGGACGGCGTCGCCTACGACCCAGCCAAACGTAAGGCCCTGCAAGCCCTGCTCGCCCAGCAACAGCGCGAACCGGCCTGACCACCCCCCGTTGGTTCCCCGTCCCAGCCACACAACGCCGGAGCGCCGGAGGCGTCAACGTGCAGCGCCCGCAGCGCAGCGAGGACGAACGACGTTGACACCGACAAGCGATGGCGCACACTCCGCAACGGGGAAACCACCCAAAGCTTGACACAGGGCTTCTCTACCGCGCCCTGACCACCGCGATGAAGCCAAACACCGCGGTAACCGCATGAACCAGCCGCACCGGCTCACACGAGAGGACGAAGCACCCCAAAGGATCTTGACACAAATAGAAGCGTCAACGAATACGAACGAGTTGCCTGAAGCCACTGCTCACCATGGGTGACCGACTTATGGAACCCTACAAGGTCGGCCGCTGAGCGATCCCGCCCAACCGGTGTCGCGGTCTCCGTCACTGTCGAATTCCTCAGCACGGGGTAGGCCTGGAGCCATCGGCCGCCATAACGGTTTGACGGTGACGGTTTGACGGTTTGACGGTTTGACGGCAGAATGTAGGTATGAGGAACCAGCCTGTTCATGGCCCAATCACCATCGCACCATTACGGGTCCGCCCGCCCTATGACCAACGCGACGTCGCTGGCGACCAGGGGCAGAATGAGACCATTTACCACTGGTGGGACCGTCGGTGCGCCGACGGGTTTGCCGCGCTGCTCACACCACTGGAGGGCATCGACCTCAGCGACTACGAACGGCACACCCTGCGCTGGCTCGCCGGCCGGGAAGACTCCACCACCGCCCGCGCCACCCGCCCGCTGCCCACGCAACCGTGAGTCATGTCCTGGCCCAGGACACCACCCGCCGACCCAAGGCTACGACCGCGTGCTCACCGCGCTGAGAAAGGACAGCCCGTGATCCGCCGGCCTGCCGAAGCGCCCCCGCCCAGCAAGTTCACCGTTCTGCTCGAGCCCGACGCCGCCACGGACTTCGACCAGCTCGCCCTGGAC
>JBHELN010000052.1:0-7334 GCA_046263115.1 Pseudonocardiaceae bacterium
CTCTGGCAGTCGGCGCACTCGGAGTTCTGGTTCTGCGACGCGTACTGGCCGGCGTTCCGCAAGGTGGATTTCCTGCGTGCGCTGCGCGACTACACCGCCCGGCACCGCCGGTTCGGGTCGTGACCGGGGGGATACTCCCCACTCATGGACGTGGTGCGCGAGTACCTACGGTTGGGGCTGCAATTCGACCGTCTGGTGGAGGGTTTCGTCGACGCCTACACCGGCGATCCGGCGTTGCGCCGGGAAGTGGACAACGATCCAGCGCCTGATCCGGCGGCGCTAGCCCGCCGGGCCGTCGAGTTGCGTGCCGAGTTGCCCGCATCCGGGCTGCCCGAGCCCCGAGCGCAATTCCTGGCTGCTCAACTGACCGCGCTGGAGTGCAGTGGGCGTGTGTTGGCCGGCCAGCGGGTCAGCTTCGTGGCCGAGGTGGCGGCGTACTTCGACGTCGTCATCGAGCCGGGCGATCCCGAGCTCTACCACCAGGCGCATGCCCAGTTCGGCCGATTGCGGCCGGGCGACGAGCCATTGGCTGACCGATTGGCCGCCTACCGAGCCCGCGACGAGGTCCCGCCGGAGCGGCTGGAGGCCGCCGTTCAGGCGCTGTCCAGCGCCTTGCGCGACCGGGTACGGGCCGACTTCGGGCTGCCCCCAGAGGAGACCGTGCACTATGAGGTCGTCACCGACAAACCGTGGAGCGGGTTCAACTACTACCTCGGTGACTTCCGTTCCCGGGTGGCGATCAACGTGGATCTCGGGCATCGGATGGGGCAACTACCGCACCTGGTCGCGCACGAATCCTACCCAGGGCACCACACCGAGCACTGCCGCAAGGAGGCCGGTCTGGTGCGCAGCCAGCATCAGGCGGAGCACACCATCTTCCTGGTTAACACGCCGCAGTGCCTGATGGCCGAGGGACTGGCCGACCTCGGATTGCCGGCTGCGGTCGGTCCCGGGTGGGGGCCCTGGGCCGCGGAGATCCTCGGCGATCTGGGCTTGCGGATGGACGGCGAGCTCGCCGAGCGCCTCGAGGTGGCGACGGCCGGCCTACTCGGCGTCCGGCAGGACGCCGCGCTGATGCTGCACGATCGAGGTGCCGACCAGGCCGAGGTGCAGACGTACTTGCAGCGGTGGTTACTGGTTCCGGAGCCGCGGGCCAGGCAGATGGTGCGCTTTCTGGCTGACCCGCTGTGGCGCGCCTACACCACCACGTACGTCGAGGGATACCGGCTGCTGCGCGCCTGGCTGGATGCTCGCCCGCCGACGCAGCCACTGAGCCAGCGCTACCTGCGGTTGCTCGACGAGCCGTTGATTCCGTCCGCGTTGCGCGCGGAGGGAGTCAACTAGTGAAATATGTAACAGCGTCTAACGCTGTTACGTACCCGCGAGTCTTTCCCAAGACCGCCACGGACCGGTACCGTGCGGTGGCAGTGGGACGTGCTCGACGCGTTTCGCTACGGGAGGCCCTGGTCGTGGCTGATGTCGATCGGGCGGGTAAACCGCTCACGGCAGGCACGGGAGGGTCGGCACCCGGCCCTCGTGGTCGGTCCCGCTGAGCCGAACAAGGCGCTGCGGAAGCGACCAACTAGAGGCCGGCCGGCCCACCGACACGCGGGCGCGGGTGCCGCGCACGCCAGGGAGCTGCCGTGATCGCCTCTCGCTCGCCACACTCCTCCACCCCCGGCATCCGCACCTACGTGCTGGACACGTCGGTCCTGCTGTCCGACCCCTGGGCACTGCTTCGATTCGATGAGCACGAAGTGGTGTTGCCACTTGTGGTCATCGGGGAACTGGAAGGCAAGCGGCATCACTCGGAACTCGGCTGGTTCGCCCGGGAAGCGCTGCGGCTGCTGGACGACCTGCGGCGGACGCACCGTCGGCTGGACGCGCCGGTACCGATCGGTGACTTCGGTGGCACCCTGTGCGTTGAACTGAACCACTGTGACCCCGCGGTGTTGCCATCCGGGTTCCGTACCGACAGTAACGACTCCCGCATTCTGGCCTGTGCGCTGAATCTGGTCGCCGACGGTCGCAACGTCACTCTGGTTACCAAGGACATGCCGCTGCGGGTCAAGGCGGGCGCGGTCGGCTTGGCCGCCGACGAGTACCGCGCGCAAGACGTGGTGCCATCGGGGTGGACCGGGATGAGCGACGCCGAGGTCAGCCCTGCGGTGCTCGACGAGCTCTACAAAGCGGGAATCGCTGATCTCACCGAGCACCCCGAAGCCGCCGCGCTGCCGTGCAACACCGGTTTGCGGCTACTCGCCGGGACGGCGACCGCGCTGGGCCGGATCACCACCGACAAGCAGGTTCGGTTGGTGCGCGGGGACCGCGAGGCTTTCGGCCTGCGGGGCCGTTCCGCTGAGCAGCGCATCGCGCTGGAGCTGCTGCTCGATCCCGACATCGGCATCGTCTCCCTGGGTGGCCGGGCCGGAACCGGCAAGTCGGCGCTTGCGCTATGTGCAGGCCTCGAGGCCGTGATGGAGCGCGGCGCGCACCGCCGAGTCATCGTCTTCCGGCCGCTGTACGCCGTGGGCGGCCAGGAGCTGGGCTACTTGCCGGGCAGCGAGAACGAGAAGATGCAGCCCTGGGCGCAGGCGGTGTTCGACACCCTCGGCGCGATCGCTTCACCGAACGTCATCGACGAGGTCATCGACCGTGGGATGCTCGAGGTGATGCCGTTGACCCACATCCGCGGCCGGTCCCTGCACGACGCTTTCGTGATCGTCGACGAGGCCCAGTCCCTGGAGCGCAACGTGCTGCTCACGGTGCTGTCGCGGCTGGGTACCGGGTCGCGGGTGGTGCTCACCCACGACGTCGCGCAGCGGGACAATCTTCGGGTCGGCCGGCATGACGGGGTGGCCGCGGTAATCGAGAAGCTCAAGGGGCACCCGCTGTTCGCGCACGTCACGCTCACTCGATCGGAGCGCTCACCGATCGCGGCGCTGGTCACCGAGATGCTGGAGGGCTACGCACACTGAGCGGGGTTGGCCGCTCTTGAAGAGCTACCAAGCCGCGTGCGGGGTACCTTGAAGAGCGGCCAACCTGACGGCCCTGCCGGATCCGGACGGTGCCGGCCCGGAAGGCACCAAAGCGACCCCCCGGCGGGAGTGGGACAAGACGTCGAGGGCGTCGAGCACCTCCTGGAAGCAGCGGGCCGCTTTCTCGTGACACCGTTGCAGGCGATGCACCGTGCGGATCCGGCGGACCGCGCAGGCATTGGTATGGCGATCCACTAATGCCCGCAGGTAGGTCAGGGAGTACTCCAGGCGGGGCAGGGTTTCGGCCAAACGGCCGTCGTCACAACCGCCGGTGATGCGCCCGGTGACCATGGTGGCAACAGCCCGGTCACGCCCGGCTCCGCACGCCGTGAGCGTCTGGTCGAAGCCGTCGAGCGCCTCATCGAGGCGGTGCTGCAGCCGGCGCAGCTCGTGCGCATCGGGCAGCGCCATGCTGGCCTGGCCGGCTTCGACCGCGCGTCGAGCACCGGCAAGCATCAGCTCGCAGACTCCCCGCCAATCGTCGTAGTCCCCATGAACGAGGAAGGTTCTGGCCAGCCGCACGCCCAGTGCCCACCCGAGCTGATCGGAACCGACCGAGTAGGCCTGGTCGATGGCGCCGACCAGACCCGCGCATTCCGCGGTGAACCAGCCGGCGGGGTCGGTGACCACCGCTGCGACCACCGACTCATCGGGCCGCCAGCAGGTCCCGGCTTCCAGCGGCGAGGCAAAGGCGGACCCGGCCATGGACCGTCCAGCCCCCTCGGCCAAAGACAACCACCCCCCGAACGCACGCTCGAGCGCGGCGAGTTGGCCGGCGTGGGACTCCTGGGCCACGCCCACTTCGCGGGCGTAGGCGCGCAGCAGGTCATGGAAGCGGTACCGCAACCGCCCTGACGCATCGCGCCCCGCCACCTCGAGCAGGTGCTGGTCAACCAGAGTGTCCATCAGCTCCTCAGCCCGCAGCTGCGAGACGTCGAGCAGGGCAGCGGTCACCCACGGCGCGAAGTCGGGTACCTCGATCAGCCCCAGCAGACGGAAGGCGCGTCGAGCCATCACGTCCAGAGTTTCGTAGCTGCGCGCCAGGCTGGCGCGCACTTCCAGATCGCCGAGCCGCAGGGTGTCCAGGCGAGTGCCCTCGTCGGCCAGGTCAGTTTCCAGCCGGGACAGCGGCCAGTGCGGTCGGGCACCCAGCCGCGCGCCGGCGACCCGGATTGCCAGCGGCAGGAAGCCGCAGAGCCGGACGATCTCCCGCGCCGCGACCGGCTCTGCGGCAACCCGTTGTGGGCCCGCAACTCGGGCGAGCAGCTCGATGGCCTGATCAAGTGCGAAAACATCCAGATCGACCCGCTGGGCACCGCCCAGGCCGGATAGCCGGGCCCGGCTGGTGACCAGCACCGCGCAGCCGGGAGTGCCCGGCAGCAGCGGTCGCAGCTGGGCCTCGCACGCCGCATCGTCGAGCAGGATGAGAAGCCGCCGATCGGCCAGCCGGCTGCGGTACAGCGCGGCGCGTTCCTCGGCGTCGTCGGGTATCGCCATGCGGTCCACCCCGAGCGCGCGCAGGAACCGGGCCAGCACGTCGGTGGCCGCCAGTGGCTGGGCCTGCGTACCACGCAGGTCCACGAACAGCTGCCCATCGGGGTACTGGGCTCGTAACCGGTGCGCGGCGTGCACGGCCAGGGTCGTCTTACCGATCCCGGCCTTGCCGGCGATGGTGATGAGCACCGTTGCCAATCGATCCGTCGCGGCGGCCAGGTGGGAGATCGTGGCGAGTTGGGTCTTGCGCCCGGTGAAGTCAGTGACGTCAGCGGGCAGCTGGGCCGGCGCGATGGACGGTGTCATCGGGGCCTCCAGCAGCGGGTCGCCGGTCAAGATGGCGCGCTCCAGGCGTTGCAGCTCGTTGCTTGGTTCCAGCCCGAGCTGTTCCACCAGGGCGCCTCGGGTGCGCTGGTAGACCTCCAGCGCCTCGGTTTGGCGACCCGCTTGGTACAGCGCGGTCATCAGTAATCCCTGGAGCTGTTCGCGCATCGGGTGCCGCGCCGCCAGCTCGATGAGCTCAGCCACGATCGTGCCGGCGTGACCGCAAGCCAGCTCGGCGGTGTACAGCCGGGCCAACCCGGTGAGCCGGCGCTCGGTCAACCGGTCGGCCTCGGCGCGCAGCAGCGGCAAGTCGACCAGGTCGCTGAAGGCCTCCCCGCGCCACAGCTGCAGCGCGCTGCGCAGCAGCCTCACCGCGCGGGCCGGCTGCACAACGTCGGCACTTTCGGCGAGTGCGGACTCGAATCGCTCAGCGTCGAGTTCCCCGGAGTGGACGCGCAGCGTATAGCCGCCGTTGTCGTACTGGATCCGGGCCGGATCGCGCAGTGCGCGGCGCAACCGATGCACGTGGAGCTGCAGCTTCTTCGCTGCCCGAGGGTCGCGTTGTCCAGCCCACAAGGCATCGACCAACACGTCGACCGGCACTGGCGTGTTCGCGCGGGTAAGGAGCACGCCGAGTAACATCCGTTGCATCGGGGCGGAAAGCTGGACCGGCTCATCGCCGAGTCGCACCCGCAGCGGGCCGAGAACCTCGAAGTCCACTCCGCCACCTCCGCTCAGCCGCCACCTAGCGAGTCGGTACCGAGTGTAGCCACACGATGCCAGCAGGTAACCGAGCTTTCCCCCAATCGGGACGAATGATGACGTAAATGCCTACCTCGGCTGCTCGCGGTCACGCGACGAGGCAGGAGATGCATACGTGGGTGACTCGCGGCAACTGGACGGAAAGCGCCCGGAAAGCGGCGCGACCTAGCGTGGATGTCGCAACGTATCCCAGGAGACGGGTCGGGCGGGGGACCTGGGATGCCCATGACGACGAATGGAGAGGGGACTTTCTGATGTCTTGGACCTCCGCACGGATGGTCGGGCCGGTACTCGCCGCGGCCACCGCAACACTGGCCATTGCGGCGCCGGCCTATGCCGCTCCGGCAAACAGCGGGCCTGGGGTGGGCGCCTCCACGATGGTGTCCTGCGGCCTGAGCTACCCGGCCAAGGATAACCGTCCGTGGGTGAACTTCCCGGCCAACACAGTGACTTTGCGCAGCGGGCCCAGCAATTCCTGCATTCAGACCGGTCAAGGCCTGCATGATCAGCGTGCCCAATATCTGTGCTACACCCCTGGTGACGGCGGCACGTGGACCTACCTGCGCAATACCGCCACCGGAGACCAGGGCTGGGTGCGCGACGATCTACTGCCCAGCTACGGCAGCAGTGTGCCGTGCGAGGAGCATCCACCACCGGCGTCCGTCAACGGGGCATGATCTCTAACTTGGATTGCTGCTGGGCCATCTTGAGGACGTCTAGGGCAGCGTCGAGTTGGTCGGGGGTGAGGGTTCCGTTGGTGAGGTGGCCGCGGGCGCGGACGACATCGCGAATAGTGCGTTTTTCCAGCAGCGCCTGTTTGGCGATGGAGGCGGCCTCCTCGTAACCGACGTACCCGTTGAGCGCAGTCACGATCGCCGGCGAGGACTCGGCGTACTCGCGGCAGCGCTCGGCGTCGGCCTGGGCACCCTCGACCACTCGGTCAGCGAGCAAGCGGGCTGCCGCGGCGAGCAGCCGGGCCGATTCCAGCACGTTGCGCGCCATTACCGGCATCATCACATTGATCTCCAGGTTACCCTGGGAACCGGCGAACGCGACGCACGCGTCGTTACCGATCACTTGAGCAGCCACCATCATGGTGGCCTCGCAGATCACCGGGTTCACCTTGCCGGGCATGATCGACGACCCGGGCTGCAGATCGGGTAGCCGCAGTTCGGCCAGACCAGCGCGGGGTCCCGAACCGAGCCACCTGAGGTCATTGGCGATCTTGAACAGGGACACGGCGACGGTCCGCAGCGCGCCGGAGCACTCGACGAGACCGTCCCGCGCGGCCTGCGCCTCGATGTGGTCGCGAGCCTCGATGAGCACGTCCAGGCCAGTGGTGCGGCGCAGCTGCTCGACGACGGCGGCACCGAAACCCGCCGGTGCGTTCAACCGGGTGCCCACCGCGGTGCCCCCGATGGGCAGCTCCGCCAGCCGGGGCAAGCAGCTCGCCAGCCGCTCGACGCCGTAGCGAGCCTGCGCGGCCCACCCACCGGCCTCCTGGCCGAGCGTGATCGGCACCGCGTCCATCAGGTGGGTGCGACCCGCCTTGACCACGTTCGCCCAGTCGCGCGAGCGGCGGGTCAGTGCCGAAGCCAGGTGCACCAGCGCCGGCATCACGTCGTGTGCGACGGCCTCGGTGGCGGCCAGGTGGATCGTGGTCGGGAACACGTCGTTGGACGACTGCGAGGCGTTGACGTGGTCGTTGGGGTGCAC
>JBHELN010000053.1:0-5063 GCA_046263115.1 Pseudonocardiaceae bacterium
GGTGGTGCTGCGCGAGGGCGCGGTGAGCGCCGCGGCGATTGGTGAAGTCCTCGGGCGCGCCGTCGACGTCGCCTCGTAGTCACCGCTTGTCACCGTCTGCACCCGGCATGGAGACATATCGGGCGAGAGGGCTCCATGTAGCCGGATACGTCTCCATGTCGGGGGCAGAGACCTGGGGGCGGGCTCGTGGTGGGCCGCGATTGCCTGCGGGCTAGCCTGCCTGCGTGGGACCCGTCCCGGTTGCATCCGGCCTGCCATTGCGGGAGTACCTGCTGGTCGGTCTCACCACCGCGGTGGTGACCTTCCTGCTCACCGGGCTGGCGCGGATCCTCGCACTGAGTATCGGTGCGGTGGCGATGCCGCGCGAGCGTGATGTGCACCGTGCGCCGATCCCGCGGTTGGGTGGGCTGGCGATGTATGGCGGCATCCTCGGTGGGGTCCTGCTGTCGCACCAGCTACCCGTGCTGCGTCGGTCCTTCGAGTTCTCCGGGGATGTCGTGGGTGTATTGCTGGCCGGCGGCATCATCATGCTGATCGGCGCCCTGGACGACCGGTTCAAGCTTGACTCGCTCACCAAGTTCGCCGGGCAGGTGACCGCCGCAGGGGTGCTCGTGCTCTACGGCGTGCAGTGGTTCATCTTCCCGTGGGTGCCGTGGAACGGCGGTTCCGGTTCGGCGCTCGTCCTGGGTCAGGACCAAGCGGTGCTGGTCACGGTCGCGCTGGCGGTGGTGCTGATCAATGCCATGAACTTCGTGGATGGGCTGGATGGGCTCGCCGCCGGGATCGGATTCATCGCTGCGGTGGCCATCGGAGCGTTCACGCTGCAGCTGCTGCACCGATCCGGTGGCAGCGTGTCGGTATACCCGCCGACGCTGATCGCCGCCTTGGTTGCAGGCGCCTGCCTAGGCTTTCTGCCGCACAACTTTCAACCGGCGCGGATCTTCATGGGCGACTCCGGGGCGATGCTCATCGGCCTGATGCTGGCCGCGGCGTCGACCAGCGCGTCAGGCCGGGTCGACTCGCGTACGTACGGCGCCACCGACGCACTGGCGTTGTTCTCCCCGCTGCTCGTGGTGGCGGCGGTCCTGTTCGTCCCGCTGCTGGACCTGCTGCTCGCGGTGGTGCGCCGCACCCGCGCCGGTCGCAGCCCGTTCGCCCCCGACAAACTGCACCTGCACCACCGGCTGCTGGAGATCGGGCACTCGCATCGGCGAGCGGTCTTGGTGATCTACCTATGGGCCGCCCTGCTCGCTTTCGGTGCCGTTGCGCTGACGCTGTTCGACGTTTATGTGGTGGTGTGGTCGGTCACGCTCGGGTTGCTGATCGCTGTACTGGGTTCGGTGGTTCCCCGGCTACGCGCCCGTTGATCACCCGTTGATCGCCACTGATCGCAGTGCTGCACGGCGCCCCTTCCCGTCGCAGCAGCAGAAACGCAGCTAGCGGTGGGTGGGGCGAACACGGGGTATGACGGTGTGGTGTGATAGCTTCTGTTTGTCCCGCCCGGGGGCGGGATTGGGGTCAGGCCGGCCCATCGGCAGTGCTTACGATCACAGTTTTGTGCTGTGTGCGCTGCCCCTGGACTGCAAGGAGTGCCTTTTGAGCGATGGCGGCGGGCGACGTCATGCGCCCGCTGAGGTAGGTGGTCGTGGACCAACGAAACGGCCCGGAGCTTTCGACACTACTCGGCCTCGGCGCCGCGACCGCTGCGATCCTCGTGGTCGGGCTCGGTGTCGGATGGCTGGTCGACCTGGTAGTGCACACTCTGCCGGTATTCACCCTGGTCGGCCTGGCGCTCGGTATCGTCGGTGCCGGCGGTTTTATCTACACCAAGTTCACCCAGTTTCTGAAGGAGTAAGCGTCCCGTCCATGGCTTCAACACCCAAACAGTCCATCGGAAGACCAACTGCGAGCCCAGCGGCCAGCCCGGATGCGAACAGCGTTGATGCGACCGTATCGGCTAAGGCGGCGGTCAGGTTCGGCCGGGTCGTGCCCATTGCGGCCGGTCTCGGCGTTGCCAGTTTCCTGGTCCTCGCGCCGATGGGTTACCCGTTGGCAGCGGCGTTGTTCTGCGGTGGACTTGGACTGGGTCTATGCAATATGGCACTGGTACAGCGTTCCGCGGCGCGTTTTGCGGCCAGCGGGAATCCCATCAAGCGGCATTTTGCGATGTCCGCGCTGGCTCGGCTCACGTTGATCACTGCGTTCGCGGTGGGTTTGGCGCTGGTGCTGCGCCCGCAAGGATTGGCGGTCTTTGCCGGGCTGGCCGCCTGCCAACTTTTGATGATCTTTATTGCGTCGGTGCCGCTGGTCCGGGAGCTGCGCCGATCCGGAGTTGAGGTGCCCGGTGATGACTGAACTATTTCTCGCTGTCGAGGGTGGCGGCGTGCAGGTCGGGAAACACCCCCAGTGGCACGTATTCGGTCTGACGATCAACGCGGACACCGTGATCTCTACCGGCATCGCCGCGGTGATCGTTCTGGCGTTCGCTCTCTACCTCGCGGCCAAGGCGACATCCAAGGTACCGAGCCGTCTGCAGCTGATCTTCGAGTCGGTGACTGAGCAGGTGGAACGCCAGGTGGAGGGCAACGTCGGTATTCGCACCGCCCCATTCGTAGTGCCGCTGGCGATCGGCCTGTTCTTCTTCATCTTGATCTCGAATTGGATCTCGATCCTGCCGCATGCGGCCGAAGAGTACATCCGGCCACCCACCGCAGACGTCAACCTCACCTTCGCGATGTCGATCTTCGTGATGATCTTGGTATGGGTGACGGGAATCCGGGTCAAAGGCAAGCACTACTTCGGCCATTTCGTTGAGCCCTACAAGGCGATGCTCCCGCTGAACATCATTGAGGAGCTGGTCAAGCCGGTCACCCTGTCGCTGCGGCTGTTCGGAAACATCCTTGCGGGCACCGTAATGGTCAGCGTTCTCGCGCTGATGCCGGCGGTCATTCTGTGGTTGCCCACCTCGGTCTGGAAGTTGTTCGATCTGTTCATCGGCCTGCTCCAGGCGTTGATCTTTGCGTTGCTGACCATCATCTACTTCGGAATTGCGACGGCTCCGGAGGAGGAGGAGGGAGTCCACTGACGGTTCTCCTGTGACGTCCATAGCGCCTGTAGCAGTCATCACATCATCCGCCAACACACCAAGCTTTGAGGACAAGAGGTCAAGACATGAGTCTTTCTGCACTGCTCCTTGCCCAACCGCCTGGCGGCGGCGGTCCCACCAGCTCGGTACAACTGGCCGGGGCCTTCATCGGGGGTGGCCTGGCGCTGGGCGGCGGGGCAATCGGTGCGGCGATCGGTGACGGTCTTGCCGGTGCTGCCACCGTCAGCGGGGTTGCCCGCCAACCTGAAGCGCAGAGTCGGCTGTTCACCATCTTCTTTCTGACGGTGGGTCTGGTCGAGGCGATGTACTTCATCAACCTCGCCTTCATGGCGTTGTTCGTCTTCGTGCTCGCCTAGATCTCTCATCGGGAATGGTATTCATGAGCTCATATAATTTGGCCGCAGGGGGGGGCGGTGGCAATCTCTTCCTGATTCCCAACGCGACGTTCTTTGTCGAGCTGGTCATCTTCTTGATCGTGCTGGGAGTGCTGTGGCGCTACGCCGTGCCCCCGGTGAAGCGCGCGATGGATGAGCGCCGGGAGATGGTTCGCCGGCAGATCGAGGAGAGCCAGCAGGCCAGCAAGCGCCTGGCCGAGGCCGAAGCGCGCTACTCCGAGGCGCTGGCCGAGGCGCGGGTCGAGGCGGCCAAGATCCGCGAGGCCGCTCGGGCCGATGCTCAGGAGCTCAAGGATGAGATGCGCCAGCAGGCCGAGCACGAGGTCGCGCGGATCCGTGAACGTGGCGAGGAGCAGTTGGCGCACCAGCGCGACCAGATCGTCCGGGAAATGCGCGGTGAGCTCGGCAAGCTCGCGGTGACGCTGGCCGGTCGCATCGTGGGCGAGTCGGTGGCGGACGACGCCCGGCGGGCCGGCACGGTGGATCGCTTCCTGGATGAGTTGCAGGAAATGGCCGCTCCTGAGGATGGTTCCGACCGCAGCGCCGACAGCAGCGCCGGCGACGGGGCGGTGTCGGTACGCAACGGGCGGCGGAGGCAGTGAAGCAGCAGATGCAGCCGGCCAGCAGGGCGGCATTGGCGTCAGCCCGCGACAAGCTCGAGAGCAGGGTCGGCGATGCCGATACCGAGGACGGGACTCGCCTGGGTGAGGACTTGGGCGCTGTCGCAGCGGTGCTCGACGACCAACCGGTGATCCGGCGGCACCTCGCCGATTCCGCGGCGCGGGAGCAGGTGCGGCGAAAGATGATCGAGGCCTTGTTCGGTGACAAGGTGAGCCCGCTCAGCCTGGAGGTCCTGGGCGATGTGGTCGCCTCCCGCTGGTCCCGGCCACGGGATCTGGTCGATGGTATCGAGGAGCTGGCCTGGCAGGCGCTGCTGGCCTCAGCGGAGGGCGACGGCAGCCTCGACGATGTCGAGGATGAGCTGTTCCGGTTCGGCCGGATTCTGGTTGCCCAGCCGCGGCTGGCGGCACTGCTCGGCGATGAGACCACGCCTGCCGTCGGACGCTCGGAGCTGCTGGACACGGTGCTGGCCGGGCGCGCCAATGCGGTGACCGCACGCCTGCTTGAGCAGGTGGTCCGCTCGCCCCGACGGCGCCCGCTGGCCGAGATCGTCGAGCAGCTCGTAGACCGGACAGCGGCGCGGCGGCAACGCTCGGTGGCCTATGTCACCGCGGCCGGCCCGCTGTCCGACGAGCAAGAACACCGACTGATCGATGCGCTCGAGGCGATCTACCGGCGGCCGATCTCCCTTAAGGTCGATGTGGACTCTGCGCTGCTCGGCGGGTTGGTGATCCGGGTCGGCGACGAGGTGATCGACGGCAGCGTGGCCGCTCGGCTTGAACAGGCACGGCAGTGGATGTCCCGGTGAGTGCGGGATGATCAGACACCCCGATGACCAGAGGGGTGTGACAGGAAACCAGAGAGCAGGGACCGATAGCCATGGCGGAGCTGACGATCTCTTCGGAGGAGATCCGGAGCGCGATCGAGAACTACGTCACCTC
>JBHELN010000054.1:0-3749 GCA_046263115.1 Pseudonocardiaceae bacterium
CGTTCGGCGATGGCATTTGCTCGGGGTGCCCGCACTGGTGCGCGCAGGATGGCATGTCCTCGCTGGCGAACACGGCATCGAACATGCTCGTGAACTTGCTGTCGCGGTCCCGGATCAGAATATGAACTCGGCTGCGCGGTCGCCGAGGTCGATCAGCAAGTTGCGTGCCTGCTGGGCGACCCAGGCGCCACTGGGGTGGGCGGTAACTCCGGCAAGATGGACGCGACGGGTGGCGTGTTCCACCACGAACAGCACGTACAGCCGCTGCAACAGCAGCGTGTCAACGCAGAAGAAATCGGTGGCGAGAATACCGTGGGCCTGCCCGCGAAGAAAATTGCCGCCAGCTGGGCTCCCCGCGCCGAGGAGCGGGATCGACGCCGGCTTGCTTGAGAATCGATCACACGGTACTTGCCGCAATCTGATAGCCAAGCCCGGTCAGTTCACCGTGAATGCGCCGGTAACCCCAGGAAGAGTTCTCGGCAGCCAGCCGCAAGACCAACCGCCGCAGCTCGGGTGGGGTGCGCCGACCACCGCTTCGGTGGCCTCAAGATCCACTTGACAGAGAGAGGCGCCGTTATTCAGCTCCCCCAGTGACGGGGCATATCGGATAGCCGGCACGGTAACGGTGCGGCCCGTTCCCGGCGTAAACGTGTGTCGGCGTGCGCCGGTCAGGTGTTGGCAGCTGGGGGTGGCCCTACATGCCTCGATGCGCAGCTAATGTCGGAAAACTTGTGTGTCATTTGAGGTGATCGCGGTTGTCGACTGTGTCGGTGGCGCGCGGTCATGGCCCGGTGGGGGTGGTGTCGTGGGGCGCAGCCCACGGGGCGTGTTGCCAGCTGGCTGGGGGCTGAGTACTTCCGGTGGTGTTCGACGCTGGCGGCGATGTCGAACCGTCGCCGGGGGTGGTGGGCTTGGGGTTGTAATGGTCAATGCAGTGCCCCGAAGGGTCGCATGTGGTGGTCTTGTCCCAATGCCACGGCGACTGTTGCCCCGCAGACGACGGCGGTAGTGGCGGGGAATCCTGCAGGGCGGGTGGCGCCGGCGGGGCGGCCGGTGACGCCGCGGTGGAGGGCTGGCTGATCTGATGACTGGGCTGGGGATCAACGGCCTGCGGTGCGCCATCGGGTGCGGGGGCGGCCAGTGTCACCGCAGGGTCGGTCGCTTTGGCCGGTGCGCGACTCGGCGCGGCAGCGTCTGCGGGCACTCGGGGGACCATCGTGGTGGAGGGTGGCGCAGCCGTGGATGCCGCCGGTCCGGAGATTTGGGTGACCAGCGGTGGCGTGGGGGCGGCGGTGCTGTTGTGGTGGGCGGTCACGAGCAGCACGGAGACCGCGACGCCGATGATGGCAAGCGCGGCGCAACCCGCGGTGACCAGTGACGGGGGCAACGGGAACGGCCAGCGTCGCGGTGGCGGCGCGGATTGATTGGCTGGGGTTTCGGCCAGGACGGCCTGCAATGCATCGCGGGTGCCGCTGGGTGGCGGGATGGCGGACTGGTGGTTGCTGGATGGGGTGGTGTGTGGATTGCGCGGGGTGAAGAGATCCCCCGGCTCGCCCTTGGCCCGGGATGACTGCGCCGTCGCGCTGTCTGTGGGTGGTGGTTCGGGCTTCACGTCAAGGTCCCCCTGAAAAGTGACCACGCTCGGTGAGAAACCAGCACAGGGTGCCACAGCAATCAACCGACGATGCGGCTCGGGGTTCGCCCCGCTGAGGGCCACGGCACATTGTGCTGGTGGCGCTGCGCCAGTTGGCTCGCCGCCACCAGCTCTTGAGGGCTGAGATAGGGCGCGCAACGTCGAGCTGTACGACCTCGGCATCACCGCCGCCGGGATGACTGAGCAATCGTTCAACATGTCCTGTGGCAAATGGGTGTTCTCCGTAAGCAACTACTACTCGCGAGCGCAGCAATTGATCATGATGGCCAAGCGCCACAGAAGGAGCAGCACGGTGAGCAGTCACGCTGAAGGGATACAGATCGCGCGGTTGCTCGGGCTGGAACGGTTGCCAGGTGAAGGTGGCCTATTTCGCCGCACCTATATCGATGCGCACTGCCCGGTAATTTATTTCATGTTAATTGCCCCCGATTTTTCGGCATTGCACACACTTGACGGTGTGGGGACCTACCACTGGTACGCCGGATCGCCGCTGCAACTGCTGCTGCTGTACCCCGGCGGGCCAGTTGAGCAGCCGGTCCTGGGCCAGACCTCGCGGCGGAAGCACGGCCGCAGCTCATCGTCCCGGCTGGGGTGTGGCAAGGCTCCAGTCCCCTCGGTGCGTGATGGCATGAAGGAGCGGGGCCTCCGCTCCCCGTGAGTTGCCGAGGATGCTCGGGGTGCTCACCTCAATGACAAGGGAGGCCCAGGCAATCCCCTGAAACCGTAGAGACTCGGTTATGGTGATCTTGCAATTCGGTTGGTGTTCCGCGTCGCGCGCCGGTGGGGCAGGCCTTCGACCTGCCCGCGGTGTGTGTCTGCCAGGGGCCGTAGAGGTCTCCGGGGTCAAGGGCGGCCGGAGGCCGTCGCGGTAGCGATCGCGTCAGCGACCCTTGAGGCGGGAGGGGCGGCCCCGTAGCCTGCGCGGCGCGGAGAGGGGCCGCGGCGGCGTAGCCGCCTCCGTTGTCGTTGTGCCGGCCGGTGAGCATTTCGATCAGGCCACCTCGGCGTCGGGGTCCTCGGTATCGGGATCGTCCTGGTGGGCCAGCTCGTAGTCGATGGGTGAGATCATCCCGAGCGAGGAGTGCCGGCGCGAGCGGTTGTACTCATCGATCCAGGCCGCGACCCGCCGGCGCGCAGCGGCCTTGGTCGGGAACTTTTCACACGAGCGCAGCTCGAACTCCAGCATGGAGTGCCACGATTCGATGACCGCGTTGTCCAGCGCCGATCCTGGCCGGCCCATAGATTGGGCGATGCCCAACCGGGCACAGGCCGCGCGAAACAGCGTGGCGGTGTACTCGCTACCCCGATCGGTGTGCAATACCACCCCGGCGACCCTGCCCGCCGCGCACGGCGACCGCCATCGCTAACGAGCCGTAGGCCAGCTCGGCGTCGTGGTGCTCACTCAGGGCGAACCCGAGGATGCGCCGCGAGCACACGTCCAGCACGCTGGCCAGCTGCAGCGTGCCCTCGGCGGTGTCAATCTCGGTGCCATCGCCGAACCAACGCTGATTCACCCGCCGAGCCGTGAAGTCGCGTTTGACCAGGTCCGGGGCATGCCAGCGGCCCTTGCCAGGGCGGGTGGTGCCCCGGCGGCGATGTTTGGCCCTGGCCCGCAGCCCTTGCTCGACCATCAGTGCCGCGACGGTGTTCTGGCTGACCCGCCAGCCCATCTCGGTCAGGTCCGCGGTGATCCTCGGCGCGCCATAGGTGCCCCGATGCTGGACGAACAACGCCGCGATCAACACCGCCAAGGTCCGCCGCCGTGCCCGCCGCGGTGAGCCATCGCCATGACGCCACTTGTAGAACCAAGCCTGGGAAATCCCCAGCGCCCGGCACGCCACCACATGCGGCACCCCGAACTCGGCCCTCTGGATAGCGATGAACCCGGCCACGGCTACCGCCGACCCGTCGCGTCCTTGACCCAGAGGGCGACCGAGCGCTTGAGCACATCACGCTCCAAGGCCAGCTCGACGTTTTCCCGCCGCAGCCGGGCCAGCTCAAGGCGCTCATCCTCATTCAGCCGCCCGTTGCCCTCCTTACCCTGACGGTCCAGGGCCACCCAGTTGGCCAACGTGCCCGCGTTGATCCCCAGGTC